>JAJQGP010000054.1 GCA_021200475.1 Lachnospiraceae bacterium | reverse complement strand
CTCACAGACAGCGCCGTGAAAAACGCGCTGCGCGGCATCCGCGAGGAAGCGACAAATATGAAAATTCTGGGGAACTATTAAGCGTTTCGGAACCAAAGAGCATGATTGAGGAGAAAAAATGAAACGATCGGATGAACTGATCCTGTACAGAAATTTTGAGAATGGGCAGATTCTGGATGATATGGATTGGGTATTGGCACATATGGAACAGGAAGAGGCGCGGGAGGAGGTTCAGGTTCGTTTTTATTCCTGTATGCATGCGCTGATTGTTCTGGCCGGTACCTATGGCTTTGAAGGGAATCTCTGGCACAATTATCTGACCCTGTTATTGGTTAACAATGAAAATGTGTTTAGCACCTCCTGTGAAATCAGCGGCCTGGCCGATGGAAGTCTGCTTCAGCTGGCGAAGCATGATTTTCGGATATTTATGCACCTGTACCGTCTGGACTTTTCAGAACTCGAGCAGAAGCTGCAGGTGGGATTTTTTGAAGAAATTCTGCATTATAAAAGAGGAAACGTCGAAGGCAGGGTGTTTAACCGGCGCATACGTAACCGCATCTGTGAGCTTGGCGCTTCGCTGGCGGCAGACTCTGCTGCCGGCTCTGATATGGAAGCTTCTCTTTGCAAAGATACGGCAGCAGCTTCCGCCAGCCAGACGGAAAACGCTATGTGTATGGCGGATGCCGGATTAGAAAAATTTACCTCGGACATGATGCGTTTTTATCAGGAATTTGGTGTAGGAAGGTTTGGTCTGCATAAAGCGTTTCGAATTGAACATGATGAGAAGGGGGTACAGATTCTGCCGATCACAAATATCGCACATGTGAAGCTCGATGATCTGGTGGGATATGAGATTCAGAAAAAGAAACTCATTGACAATACGGAAGCCTTTATTCAGGGCAAAAACGCGAATAACTGCCTTCTTTTCGGCGACGCAGGGACGGGAAAGTCTTCCAGCATCAAGGGAATTCTGAATCAGTATTACGATCGCGGGCTTCGCATGATTGAGATATACAAGCACCAGTTTCAGGATCTGAACGCAGTGATCGCACAGATCAAAAACCGCAACTATCGCTTTATCATCTACATGGATGATCTGTCATTTGAAGAGTTCGAGATTGAATATAAATATCTGAAAGCAGTGATTGAGGGCGGCCTGGAGCGGAAGCCGGAAAACGTGCTGATTTATGCGACATCCAATCGCCGTCACCTGATTCGGGAACAATTCGGCGACAATATGGAAGGTGACATCGGCAAACCGGCCGAAATTCACGCGACACACGGCGGTGACCTGCATGTTTCCGATACCGTACAGGAAAAGCTCTCGCTCTCCTCACGCTTCGGGGTATCCATCTATTTCGGCTCACCGGATAAAAAAGAGTTCCAGCATATCGTACGCACCCTGGCAGCCCGCTACGGGATTACCATGCCGGAAGAAGAACTGCTTCTGGAAGCGAATAAATGGGAGCTGAGCCACGGCGGTCTGTCCGGAAGAACCGCACAACAGTTTGTCGACTACATTTCTGCCATGCAGTAAAACAGCTGCGAAGCAGCGAACCGTTTGCGCAGCAAACGGGCCGGCGGCCTGCATGGCAGAAAAGAAAGCAGAAGGACACACCAGGCAAACGATTTTTTCAATGGAGGTAGCCTTATGGCACTAAAAACCTTCGCGGCTGTGAGTATTGGCTCGGCCGTGACCGAAATGAAAATATTTGAGTTTACGCAGCGCCGGTCGATGCGGGAAATCGAATGTATCTCGACCCGAATCAACCTGGGCCTGGACGTCTATGAACAGGGGCGGATCAGCCGGGAACACATCGACGAGCTCTGCGATGTACTGAATGACTTTAAACGCACAATGTCCGGGTACCGGGTCTCGGCTTACCGGGTATTTGCAACGAGCGCCTTTCGGGAGTCAAGGAACCGGACGATTCTGTGCGATTACATCGAAAAACAGACTGGTCTTGAGATCGAAGTTTTTACGAACGCAGAGCAGCGCTTTGTCGATTATCAGGCGATTGCTTCGACATCAGAGGAATTTGCAGCCATCATCCAGAATGCTACGGCAATTGTGGACATTAGCGGAAGCAGTACACAGATTTCTCTGTTTGATAAGGATAAGCTGATTACCACGCAGAATATCCGTGTCGGTAATATTACGACAAGAGAAAATCTGCTGCCACTTGCGAAAAATGGAGAGCATTTTGAAAAACTGGTGCGTGAGCTGATGGCCTATGAACTGGCCGGATTCGCGAAGCTTTATCAGAAAGACCGCAAAATCCGGAATCTGATTGTTTTAGGCGGCAGCCTGAATGAAATGATGCCAATGAAAAATTTTCTGGAGCTTCAGGAACAATCCGCATTTATGTTGAAAAAAGACACAGCGGAGGCGACCGGTACCGGTACAAAAAAGGATACCGCTTCTGATATCCGAATCCCGTCTCTGACGAAAGAACAGTTTGAGCGGATTTACAAGGATATGATTGCGCAGACACCAGAGGAAATCGCCGCGAAGTATGACCTTCCATCTGATATGACAGACGCGATTGTGCCTTCCGCGATTATCTGTCGGAGCCTGATTGAGAATTTTGATGTAGATGTTGTGTGGATGCCCGGGTTTTCATTAAATGACGGTGTTTCGTATGATTATGGTGTGCGTATGGGCCTTGTGACACGCCGCCACAGTTTTGATGAGGATATTCTGGCCGCTGCCCGCAGTATTGCGAAGCGCTACAAGACCAGTCAGAGCCACATCCGGAACATTGGCGATATTGCGGTGCAGATTTTTGACCGTATGAAAAAAGTACACGGTCTCGGCGAGCACGAGCGGCTGCTTTTACAGATTGCGGTTATCCTGCACAGCTGCGGAAAATTTATCAGTCTGACCGATATCTCTGGCTGTACCTATAACATCATTCTGGCGACAGAAATTATCGGACTTTCACAAAAAGACCGGGCGATTGTCGCTTACACGGTGAAATACAATACCAGTCCTTTTATCTATTATGAGGAATTGTCCGGACGTACGGATTTGTCCGCCAGGGAATATATGATTGTCGGAAAGCTGACAGCCATTCTGCGTGTGGCGAATTCACTGGACCGCACACATCACCAGAAATGTTCCAATATCACCGTGACGTTAAAGGAGCATGAATTAAAGATTTCCGTGGCGAGCCAGCAGGATCTGTCTCTGGAGCGCGGCGCATTTAACGAGAAGGTGGATTTTTTTGAGGAAATGTTCAATGTGCGCCCGGTTTTGAAACAGAAAAAAACATTTTAACGGTCATGGATGACAGAGCATGGGAACATTGTGAGGGAGAGAGGTGTTAAGGGATATGGCAGGTACGGTATTTGAAAAACCGGAATATTACACAAACAGAGAAAGCAGCTGGCTGAAGTTTAATGCCAGAGTGTTGGGCGAGGCACGTGATAAAACAAACCCTCCCATGGAGCGACTGAAATTTCTGAGCATTACCGCATCCAATCTGGACGAGTTTTTTATGATCCGGGTTGCATCACTGAAGGACATGGTTCATGCAAAATATACAAAAAAGGACATTTCCGGCATGACGCCACAGGAGCAGCTGGATTTGATTTCGCAGGAGGCTCATGAGCTGGTAAAGCAGCAATATTCGACGTATAACCGTTCACTTTTGCCTCTGATGAAGCAGTGTGGACTGGAGATTGTGACGGAACATGAAAAAATGACCGCCGAGCAGGCCGAAGTGGCGGACCGTTATTTTGAGGAGACCGTTTATCCGGTGCTGACACCAATGGCTATGGATCCGTCCCGCCCATTTCCGCTTTTGCGCAACAAAGCTTTAAATATTGGAGCTTTGATTGCAAAAAAAGAGGATAAGGGAGAAAAAGGAAAAACGGGAAAGACAGAGTTTGCGACCGTGCAGGTGCCTTCTGTTCTGCCGCGTTTTGTCCGTCTGCCGGATGCTGCGGACGGGGCGAAGTGTGTTATTTTGCTTGAGGAGCTGATTGAGCGGAACATTGATCAGCTGTTTTCCAATTATAACGTAGTCTGTGCACATCCCTACCGGATCATGTGAAACGCGGACCTGACGATTGATGAGGACGATGCTTCGGACCTGCTAAAGGAAATTCAGAAGCAGCTGAAAAAACGGCAGTGGGGCGAGGTAATTCGTCTGGAAATTGAAGACAATATGGACCCAAAGCTTCTGAAAATTCTGAAACAGGAGCTGGATGTCAGAAATGAAGATATCTATAAGATCAGCGGACCTCTGGATCTGACGTTTCTGATGAAGCTTTATGGCATGGATGGGATGGATGCATACCGGCAGAAGCCCTATCAGCCGCAGCCGGTGCCGGGGATGAATGAAACCGAAGATATCTTCACGCAAATCCGAAAGGGAGATATCCTTCTGCACCATCCATATATGACATTTGAACCCGTGGTACAATTTGTGAAGCAGGCCGCAGTCGATCCGGATGTATTGGCTATTAAGCAGACTCTTTACCGCGTCAGCGGCAATTCCCCGATTGTCCGTGCACTGGCGCAGGCGGCGGAAAATGGCAAACAGGTCTCTGTGCTGGTAGAGCTGAAGGCACGCTTTGATGAGGAAAACAACATCAACTGGGCGAAGATGCTGGAGAAAGCCGGCTGCCATGTGATTTACGGCCTGCTCGGTCTGAAGACGCACAGCAAGATTACGCTTGTGGTGCGGCGCGAGGAGGATGGCATCCGCCGCTATGTACACCTGGGAACTGGCAACTACAACGATTCCACGGCAAAACAGTATACAGACTGCGGCATTATGACCTGTTCTGAACCGATCGGCGAGGACGCGACAGCGGTCTTTAATATGCTCTCCGGTTATTCAGAGCCAAAGCACTGGAATCGTCTGGTGCTCGCGCCGCTCTGGATGCGCGACCGTTTCCTCTATCTGATCCGCCGCGAGATGCAGCACGCCAAAAACGGACTGCCGGCCCGGATCATTGCCAAGATGAATTCCCTTTGTGACAAGGAAATCATTGCAGCACTTTATGAGGCTTCTGCCGCAGGGGGTGCAGATTGACCTGATTGTACGCGGTATCTGCTGCCTGAAGACGGGGATCCCCGGCGTCAGCGAGACCATTCGTGTGCGTTCGATTGTCGGTACTTTTCTGGAGCACGCGCGTATTTTCTATTTTTTAAATGATGAAAACGAAGAGTTTTATATGGCCAGTGCAGACTGGATGCCCCGAAACCTGGATAAACGTGTGGAAATCCTTTTCCCGATCGAGGATCCGGATATTCAGGAACGGGTGCGTCACATTCTTCAGATTCAGCTGGATGACAATGTGAAGGCTCAGGTTATGCAGCCGGACGGAACCTACGAGCGAATCGACCGCCGGGGCAAAGAACTGCTCTGCGCGCAGGATTATTTCTGTGAGGAAGCGATTCGGGATGCCAGGGAAGCGAAAAAAGCACATGAGGAAGCATCTGACCCGGTAAAAACCAGGCGGTTTGTTCCGGCACAGGCAGATATGTAGGTATGCTTCGAATTCTGCCGGCTGGTATCTGGAAATATAAGCAACGCATGGAAAAGCAGGAATACGATTGGTGAATACAGATAATCGAGGAAAAAATATGGATTACAGAGCTCAGACAAAGACAGTAACGATCGGCGACCGCGTGATTGGCGGCGGTCATCCGATCCTGATTCAGTCGATGACAAATACGAAGACAGAAGACGTGGCAGGGACGGTTGCACAGATTCAGAGTCTGGCTGCCGCGGGCTGTGACATCATCCGCTGTGCTGTGCCAACCATGGAAGCCGCGCACGCGCTTAAGGAAATTAAGAAACAGATCACGATTCCGCTGGTGGCAGACATTCATTTTGATTATAAGCTGGCGATCGCAGCCATCGAGGCAGGCGCGGACAAGATCCGGATCAATCCCGGGAACATTGGCAATAAGAGCCGTGTGCGCGAAGTGGTTTCCGCTGCGAAGGAGCGGAATATCCCGATTCGTGTCGGCGTAAACAGCGGCTCTCTGGAAAAAGAGATCGTAGAGCGGGACGGAGGTGTGACTCCGGAAGGCATTGTGGAGAGCGCGCTGCGGCAGACAGCCGTGATCGAGGATATGGGATATGACAATCTGGTGATCAGCATCAAGGCATCGGATGTGATGTTCTGTGTAAAGGCACATCGCCTGCTGGTAGAGAAAACCAGTCACCCGCTGCACGTGGGGATCACAGAGGCTGGTACCCTGTATTCCGGGAACATCAAATCCTCGGTTGGACTAGGCATCATTCTCTCTGAGGGGATCGGCGATACAATCCGTGTTTCCCTGACCGGTGACCCGCTGGAGGAGGTACGGACAGCGAAGCTGATTCTGCGAACCCTGGGTCTTCGAAAGGGCGGCATTGAGGTTGTATCCTGTCCGACCTGCGGGCGCACGCAGATTGATCTGATTGGACTGGCAAACCAGGTGGAAAAGATGGTCGAAGACATCCCGCTGGATATCAAAGTGGCGGTGATGGGCTGCGTGGTGAATGGCCCCGGAGAGGCAAGGGAAGCGGATATTGGCATTGCCGGCGGCAAGGGTGTCGGTCTCCTGATCAAAAAGGGCGAGGTAATCCGGAAAGTTCCGGAGGCGGAACTGCTTTCTGTGCTTCGGAATGAACTGCAGAACTGGAATGCGTAAAAAACCGGAGCGGCAGCAGAAATACAGAGGAGCAGAGGGCAGAAAGGCAGGAGTTTTGTGTGAGCAAGTCATTTACGGATGTATTTCCGGCTCTGGATGTGAGCGACTCTCTCGCGGGACTGTTGGAATATGTGACAGTCGAGCGCGTAACGATGAACAACCGCCGGGATTTTATGCACGTCTATATTGCGAGTGACCGGCTGGTCTTTAAAAAGTACGTACTGGAGCTGGAGGATGATATTAAAAACCAGCTTTTTCCGGATGCGTATCTGACGGTGAAGGTGATTGAAAAATTTCACCTTTCCAGACAATATACCCCCAGGCGCCTGATGCCGCTCTACGAAGAGAGTATTTCACTGGAACTGAAAAATTATAATGCGCTTCTCTATACGCTGTTTGTTCAGTCTGAAAAAAAATTTACAGATGAAGACACGTTAAAGCTTCAGATTCCGGATTCCGTTGTGGCGGATGGAAAAGAGAAGGAATTACTGGAAATTCTGGAAAAAATATTCTGTGAGCGCTGCGGAATGAATTTCCATGTAAGCTCCGAACGAACGAAGCCGGTAAGAAACCGCAAGCGGGAACAGGCCGACCTGGAGCTGGAGCAGGAGGTTGCGGCGATCTCGGAAAACTATGCCAGAGCAAAACAGGATGAGGAGGAACCCTCCGCTGGGGAAGCCGGAGCATTGGACAGTTATGCGAGAAACACGGCGAACAGCAAGACAAAATCCGGTGCAAAAGAGGCTTCAAAAGGCAATGCGCCGGGTACTTCCGGTATAGGAAAGAAAAACGCAGACTTTCCGGCAGTCGATCACAGCGGGAACGACAACTCCTTTTCCGGGAAATTTTCGAGGAATCAGGCGACAGCCGGAGGCGACA
>JAJQGP010000100.1 GCA_021200475.1 Lachnospiraceae bacterium | reverse complement strand
GGAGACTCTAAATTTGGTTTCCTCTGCGACACAGTAGTGATGTGGTGTATTTCTGTTCCGCTTGGTTTTTTAAGCGCATTCGTTATCAAACTTCCGGTTATTGCAGTATATTTCATCGTCAGCCTTGACGAGCTGATCAAGCTGCCGGCGGTGTATATTCATTATAAAAAATACAGATGGGTGAAAAACCTGACAAAGAAGGAGGAATTTTAAAATGGCTATGAAAGACAGACTGCACACAGGGGAATTGTATCTGCCAGGAGATGAGGAAATCATGCGCGATCAGCTGAAACGGCTTGACCGCCTTTATGACTTTAACCAGACCCGTCCGACAGAGATGGAGAAACGGCAGGCTCTAATGAAAGAAATGTTCGCTGAAATTGGGGAGGAATGCTATATCGAGCCGCCCTTTTACTCGAACATGGGAGGCGGCCATGTCCATTTTGGCAATGGTGTTTACTGCAACTTTGGCGTGACGATGGTGGACGACACCCATATCTATGTGGGCGACCATACCATGTTTGGCCCGAATGTGACAGTAGCGACTGCGGGACATCCGATCCTGCCCCAGCTGCGTGAAAAAGGGTATCAGTATAATATGCCCGTCCACATCGGAAAAAACTGCTGGATCGGCGCGGGCGTTCAGATTCTGCCGGGCATTACCATTGGCGATAATGTGGTGATTGGCGCTGGCAGTGTGGTCACAAAGGATCTGCCGTCCAACACCATCGCGGTCGGCAATCCCTGCCGGGTGTTGCGGGAAGTGAACGAGCACGACCGGGAGTATTATTTTAAAGACAGAAAGATTGACTGGGCAGAGTTCGAATCAGAAGCATGAGAAAGCGCTGACTCTTCTGCTATATGAAAAGTTCGCCGGGAACCGATGATCCGATTCCCGGCGAACTTTTCTGTGTGATTTATCCATGAGACATTTCCCTATAACTGGCTCCTATGCCACAGATAATGCTTTGTAAAATGCTGCTCTTATTTTACATATCGTATTATTGCAGCGGTACAATATACAGATTCTCATCCGTGAGCGCCGTTTCTCCATCTTCTGATTCTTCCGGATAGGATTTCAGGAACAACAGGCTTTCGATCTCATCCACATCAATGACCCGTCCGTAACCCTGTATCACATGGTAAAGGATCATTTCCCCATTCTCGGCGTCGGTCCCGCCGTTTTCATAGCCGCTTGATCCTCCGCCGGTCAGATAACGGATATCTGTGCCATCTTTCATGCGGAAGCCGAGAAATGCCGGCGCCTCATCAAACAGAGAGGTGGTTCGTGTCGTTCCGTCTGGTTCGACCGTTTCTACGGTGTATTTGGAATAAGGAAACTCATAGTATATGGTTGCGGAAAGCGGCGAGAGAACCGCCTGAATGACAGTCGCATCGCTGCCTCCAAGCTCCGCATCCAGATCAAAGGTGGTCGTGTTGGCGGAACCGGCCAGAGTCAGATCAAAGCTCCACGTACCGCCGATGTCTGTTCGGATTTCCTCTTCGGAATCTTCAATATACGCCCCCAGCCCCTGGAATTCAATGTGCAGCTCCCTTCCGATAAATGCGCCTTCTTCTGTGGAATAAAGGGTAATACAATATTCCAGACTTCCGTCGTCCTGCACATATTGCAGCAGAAAGTTTCCATCCGCATCCGTTTTGATCTCACTTCCATCCGCGTTTACCGCTCTTCCGTTTTCGCCGACAATCAGACCGTTATAGAAGTTGCAGGCGGTAGCTCCGCTTCCGTCCAGATACAGGTCTTCTCCGTCAGTCGCGTTCACCTCCACATTTGTAAATTCCGGCTGTGCGCCATCTTCCAGTGTGTAGCCTTCCACTTTGAATACGAGATAGGCATAATGATTGTCTACAATGGATTCTTCTGAGGTAATCGTCACGCCCTGGTCGGCCACCGATGTCCCGGATACGGACAGCATTTGCTCCGCTTCCAGGTCGGCAAGCTGGTCTTCATCCGCCTGCATTCCCTTCTCTACAGAGCGGCTCCACTGCCGGTACGCGGCCACCGCGCCGACGCCGCAGACCATCACCGCGCACGCTGCTGCGATTCCGATGGTCAGTGCGTGTCTGCGGGTGCTTCTTTTTCCTGTGCCAGAATGTCTGTTGCCTTTTTGACTCTGTTCGCCAGAACCATTGATAGCAATGGCTTCGGCCTCATACATAGTTTCTTCCTCTGGAATCTCGGAATGCGTATCTGTAATTGTTCCCTGTCTCATTTTGGAAAAAACTTCGTTCTCCTCTGCTTCCTGTTGTATTTTGGAAAAAGCTTCATTTGCTTCTGCTTCCTGCTGTATTTTGGAAAAAGCCTCGTTCGCTTTTTGTTTTACGGCTTCCGGAATCGCAATGTCTTCCCGCAGTACTTCGATGACTTCTCCGGGCTCCCATTCCTTTCGGAAGCTTTTATCTGCATCGTTTTGGTTCTCATCTACCTGCCAATGATCGGTTTTTATTTCTTTCATAAGCGCCTCGCCTCCTTACCACTATTTCCCTGTAACAGCCTGTGCCAGCTTTTCACGTCCTCTTGCCAGCTGTGTGCGAACGGTACTTTCGGTTATTTCCAGAATCGCACTGATTTCACTGGTCTTATAGCCCTCCACATAATACAGCATCAGCACCAGCCGGTATTTTTCATCCAGCATATTCAGCGCTTCATTCCACTCGGCATTAGTGAAGCCGGCATCTGTCGCGGATATCTCCGGCACATCTCCCGGCATAGACAGATGCTTCCCCTGTCGGATGAGATCATTGCATTTGTTGACCAGAATCCGCGTCATCCATGTCCGAAACCAGGCCGGATCCTTCAGTTGCTCCAGTTTTTCCCAGCAGGTGAGAATCGTCTCGGAAATCGCATCGGCGATGTCTGACTCATTTGACAGAATCGCGCGTGCCGTCTTATACATATTCTGCATCTGCGACTGCATCAGTGCTGTAAATGTATCGGCGTCATGTCCGGCGGCTCTTTCAGCCAGTTCAGCTAATTCTTCCATGCTCTTCTTCCCCCTTTCATATATTAGACGGACAAAGCTGCAAAAACGTCCCACGCTGTTTGGAAAATTGTGAACAAAGCAGGCGAAATGTATTTCCATGAGCCTTTCAATCGGTCATGTATCTTCATAATTTATCTGTCATGTAGTCCCTGATCTTCGCCAAACCGCTCTTTCAGCAAATCTGCCAGTTTCTCCGCAATCGGCGTAAAGACCTGATATTTTTTCCAGATGATATACATTTTTGTTTCCAGTTTTGGATAAAGAGGCCGGAAACACAGTCCGCTCTCCGGGCTGACGTCAGCCAGGCGGTCAAAAACCAGCAGACACCCAAGTCCCTCCCGGACAAAAACAGAGCCGTTATAAAAGAGGTTAATGGTTCCGATGATATTCAGCTGATCGACAGCCTCACCGCACCATCTGGGAAGATCTGCACGGATCGACTGCGGCGAGGTGATAAGTGGGACTCCCTGTAAATCCTCCGGACAGATTGCTGTTTTCTGCGCCAGGGGATTGTCTGTTCGCATCAAAAGCCCCCAGATGTCGCCGCCCGGGAGGGAGAGGTAATTATATTTTGAAAGATCGGGCGGCTCCACAATGACTGCAAAATCGGAGAGTCCCTGTTCCAGATCATTCACTACTACACGGGTATCACCGCTGGTGATGTGGAAACGCAGCCCCGGGTATAGCTGACGGAACTCCTGGATGGCCTCGGCCAGATGGTGGATCAGCCAGGATTCGGCACAGCCGATGCGCACATCTCCGCCGGTTACGTCATTTAAGGATTGAAATTCCTCTATGGTCTTATCTGTCATATCCAGAATGTCTTCCGCTCGTTTACGCAATAAAATTCCTTCCTCCGTCAGATGTACGTTGTAGTTACCCCGCACAAACAGCTTACATCCAAGCTCAGCTTCCAGCTCTTTGAGCTGCCTGGATAAAGTTGGCTGGGAAATGTGCAGCGTTCTGGCTGCGCCCGTGATACTGCCCTCCCGGGCGACTTCGATAAAATACCGTAAAACTCTCAATTCCATTGTGTTCCCTCTGTTCGTTCATTCCCTGCTTTTTGTGAGTTTCCTGCACCAGAAAATATAAATGCTTTCTGAAAATAATATAGCGCAAGCAGATATTCTTTTCAAGAATAACCAGAAATAGAAATAAAGAATCTGATGTTCTGGAGAGTATATTTATACTTGAAAAAGAGGGATTTTCGGCATATAATGGCATATAAAAAGAGGGATTTTCGGCATAATAGTTATTTTGAAAAGAGGGATTTTCGGCAAAATAGCTTCGGAAGTATGTGAAGAAGGGGATTTTCATGATATTTAAAAGAAAATTGTACGATAAAATGCTCGACTGGAAAAGTGGATTTGATGGAAAGACGGCTCTGCTGATTAAAGGAGCACGGCGGGTGGGAAAATCGACTCTGGTGGAGGAATTTGCCAGGAAGGAATACGAAAGCTATATCTTGATTGATTTTTCTGTTGCGTCGCAGGAGGTAAATGATCTGTTCAGTGATTTATCTGATTTGAATTATTTGTTTTTGCGCCTGCAAATGATTTACCGGGTGAACCTGACAGCGCGGAAATCAGTGATTATTTTTGATGAGGTGCAGATGCAGCCCCTGGCCAGACAGGCAATCAAGCATCTGGTGAAAGATGGAAGGTATGATTATATTGAAACAGGCTCTTTGCTTTCCATCAAAAAGAATATTAAAAATATAGTAATCCCGAGTGAAGAGACCAGGCTGACCCTGTATCCGCTGGATTATGAGGAATTTCGATGGGCTCTGGGAGATCAGACAACGATTCCGCTGCTGCGCGAGGCTTATGAGAAGATGAGACCTCTTGGCGACGCCATGAACAGGCGCCTGATGCGGGACTTCCGCCTTTATATGCTGGTAGGAGGGATGCCGCAGGCGGTAGACACCTATCTTTCAACCAACAACATGAGTATCGTCGACCAGATGAAGAGAAGTATTCTGGAGCTGTATGAGGATGATTTCAGAAAAATAGACCCGTCAGGCCGTGCGGGGATGCTGTTTGATGCGATCCCTGCCGAGCTTCACAAAAACGCTTCGCGTTATCAGGTGTCCAGTGTGATTGCCGGTGAGAAAGAAGAACGGGTTCGGGAGATTATAGCGGATATGCAGGATTCCCTGACAGTGAATATTGCTTATCACGCGGATAATCCAAATGCGGGTATGGCTCTTCATAAAGACCCGCGGCGGTATAAGCTTTTTCTGGCTGACACGGGATTATTTGTGACTCTGTCATTCAAGGACAGTGATTATACTGAAAATGAAATTTATGAAAAGCTTCTTAATGATCACCTGAGTGCAGATTTGGAGTATCTTTATGAAAATATTGTTGCGCAGATGCTGAAGGCAGCCGGAAATGAGCTGTATTATTATACATTTCCAAAGGAAACATCCAGGCAGAACTATGAGGTGGACTTCCTGATTTCCAGAAAGGGAAAAATCTGCCCAATGGAAGTGAAATCATCCGGTTACCAGACGCACGCTTCTCTGGATGCTTTTCAGACGAAGTTTTCCTCCAGAATCCGCAACCGCTATCTGATTTACACGAAGGATATCCGGAAAGAACAGGATATTTTTTGCCTGCCTTTCTATATGACACCGTTCCTGTAGTCTTTACTTTTCGTTCGCCACGGCAGGTTCTGGAGACTCTTATGAAAGTTCTGCTCATAGGCGGAACTTTTTTATCCAATAGGAAAGTTCTCCGAACTTCCCTATTGGACAAAAACCCTCCGGGGGATGCGTAAGATTTTCCCTCTTTATTTTCTGCAATCTGATAATAGTATAGCATAAGCAGTTATTCATTTCAAGAATAACCAGAAATAGAAACAAAGTATTTGATATTCTGACGCCCACATTATAAAATCAAGGCAACGGGGAGGTGAGCAGTCATGCCGGAAGCAAACAACGAAACCCAACGTTTCTACCAGAATCTCGTGGACATCGGTTTTGGAGAGGAAATGATCGCTCGCTGTGTCCTGCTGCAAAAAGAAGGACGAGAACGGGAATTACGGCTTACATTGCAAAACAGCCGGAGAAATTTACTGGATCAGATCCATACGGAACAGAAAAAGCTGGACTGCCTGGACTACCTTGTGAACTGGCTGGATAAAAAGGGGGCAAAGAAGTCGTGACCAAAGATATTCCGCCATATACGGTAGCAGGCGGTGTACCGGCAAAACGAATTCGGACGATTGAGAAAGTGAGGCAATTATTATTATGGAAGAAAAATTAAATCTGACAATGGAATGGGATAAGACTTTCCCAAAGAGCGACAGGGTAAATCACAGGAAGGTAACCTTCCACAACCGCTACGGTATCACTCTGGCGGCGGATCTCTACGAGCCAAAGGATGTGGAGGAGTCCTCTCGCGGCGGCGAGGCTGCCGGATCCGGACGGCTCCCGGCTATCGCGGTCTGCGGCCCCTTCGGTGCAGTCAAAGAGCAGGCAGCCGGACTGTACGCGCAGACGATGGCGGAACGGGGCTTTCTGACGATCGCCTTTGACCCGTCCTACACCGGTGAGAGCGGCGGTCAGCCCCGTTACATGGCGTCCCCGGACATCAACACGGAGGACTTCATGGCAGCGGTGGACTTTCTTTCCGTACAGGATAATGTAGATCCGGAGCGGATCGGTATCATTGGTATCTGCGGCTGGGGCGGCATGGCATTGAATGCAGCGGCGCTGGATACCCGCGTCAAGGCTACGGTCGCTTCTACGATGTACGACATGACCCGTGTGAATGCGAACGGATATTTTGACAGTGAAGATAGCGAGGAGGCCCGCTATGAGAAGCGCAGGGCTCTCTGCGCGCAGCGCATTGTCGATTACAAAAACGGCAGCTATGCCCTGGGCGGCGGCGTGGTTGACCCGCTTCCGGAGGACGCGCCATTCTTTGTGAAGGATTATTATGATTATTACAAGACGGAGCGCGGCTATCATCCCCGCAGCCTGAATTCCAATGGCGGGTGGAATGTGACCGGCTGCCAGTCGTTCCTGAATATGCCGATTTTGCAGTACAGCCAGGAAATCCGCAGCGCCGTCCTTGTCATCCATGGAGAAAAGGCGCATTCCTGCTATTTCAGCAAGGATGCGTTTGCGAAGCTGACCGGCGACAATAAGGAGCTTCTGATTATTCCGGGAGCCGTTCATACGGATCTTTATGACCAGACGGACATCATTCCGTTCGACAAAATGGAATCGTTTTTCAAGATGTATCTGAAATAAGCAAAGATGAAAGGAGACGCATGATGACTGATAAAAAATCGATGGTTTACTTTACCCGTGATCTTTCCGCGGAAGGCCTGCTGCGCATTTATGGGCGAATCGCTTCCGGCATCAGCGGAAAGGTGGGAATCAAGCTGCATACCGGAGAAAAACATGGACCAAACATCATTCCCCGTCCCTGGGTGGAGCAGCTGATCAAAACGGAGCTTCCGGGAGCTGCGATTGTAGAGACGAACACCTACTATGAAGGAGACCGCTATACGACTGAACAGCACAGAGAAACCATTCAAACCAATGGCTGGACGTTCTGTCCGGTGGATATTATGGATGAGCATGGAACGGTCATGCTGCCGGTAAAAGGCGGCAAATGGTTCAAGGAGATGTCTGTAGGAAGAGGAATTCTGGATTACGACTCTCTGCTTGTGCTGACGCATTTTAAGGGTCATACCAAGGGCGGTTTCGGCGGCTCTAATAAGAATATCGGGATTGGCTGCGCGGATGGCCGGATCGGAAAAGCAATGATTCACACAACACCGGGTTCTTCGGATATGTGGGATATTGGCAAGGAAGAATTTATGGAACGTATGACGGAATCTACCAAGTCTGTGGTGGACCACTTTGGGGCGCATATCGCTTATATCAATGTTTTGCGGAATATGTCGGTTTCCTGTGATTGTGAGGGAACAGCGGCTATGCCGGTCGTGACGCCAAATATCGGTATCCTGGCCTCGACAGACATTCTGGCGGCCGATCAGGCGTCCATTGATATGGTCTACGCTCTGAAGGAAGAGGACCATCACGACCTGGTGGAACGCATCGAATCACGCCATGGACTACGTCAGCTGACCTACATGAAAGAGCTGGGTATGGGCAATGACCAGTATATTCTGGCAGATATCGACCATATGGATATGGAAATCTCCGTGGAAGATGCCGTGAAGGATGTAAAACCATTTATATAAGGAAGAATGAAGTCCAGTATTAATTTTGGAATAATAAAACTCCCCCGCACTTGCGGGGGAGTTTTGCACACAGTCTCAATGCCTTGAGATTTCTGCCACAGGTTTTTCAGTAAGGGATTATTATTAACTTGTTTTTATTGATACGAAAAAACGGACAAAACCAAAAAATGTTTGCATAATCGGACAATGAAGGATATATTGTATGAAAAGGTTTGTCTGAAGTTCCTTGCAGCAGCAGGCCAGTATTATTTTTAAAGAGAGGGATAAAAGATGTGTGATGAAAAAAATACAAAGACTCCGGAATGCGAGTCCAGTGTAAACCTGAAACCAGAGGACTACCGGGATCCATGGCTGGCAGCGGGAGTAAATAAGGCGATTGGCTTCTTCCCCAGAGAATTTTACTGTCTGGATAATTACAGTGCGTTTAAAATCGAATACAAGGGTTGGGTATACGCCACTGTAGAGGAAGCCTACCAGGCGAGCACCTTTCTGGAGGTGGCTGATGATGTGGCAGAGCAGATTCGGCACGCCGGGTCGCCTTACGAAGCGAAGCAGATTTCTGTGGCGAATAAGGACAGAAAAAGACCGGACTGGGAGACGGAAAAACTGGAGGTGATGGAAGAACTTTTGCGTGAAAAAGTAAAGCAGCATCCGTATGTCAGAGAAATGCTGATAAAGACGCAGCATAACCGGATCGTCGAGGATTCTCCAAAGGACACCTTCTGGGGCTGGGGACCGGACCGCGATGGCGAGAATCATATGGGCAGGCTGTGGATGAAGCTGCGGGAGCAGGTATTAAACGGGGAGCTGTGATTGTAGAAATCCTCCGCGGATTGGGAATCGAACGGAAATCCGTTGACGATCGCTGTCTGCTGTGGTAGTATATAACAAAATTACTAATTAAACAATTAGTAATTGAACAATTAGCAAATATTCGTATAGCGTTGGTTATTGTTCACACCCAAGCCACGCATTTTCTGCGTGACATGGGCAAAAACATAAAACCAGTGAGGAGGCGTGGTATGTTCGTTGGAAGAGAACGGGAATTAAGCAAATTAAACAGGATGTACCAGAGCGGCAACTTCGAGTTTGCAGTTGTGTACGGGAGACGCCGGGTGGGCAAGACGACACTGATCCGGGAATTCATGAAGGATAAACAGGGATATTATTACATGAGCGTTGAAGGCGCGAAGAAGGAGAATCTGGCAGGCCTGTCAAGAGCTTTCCTTTCACAGGAAGACAGCCTGCAGGAAAACTTTGAATTCAAGGATTATGAGTCCATGCTGGGGCACCTGGATACTCTTGCGAAAAGTGGGAAAAGGCTTATTGTGGCTATTGATGAATATCCCTATCTGGCAGCCTCCTATCCGGTGATTTCTTCCATGCTGCAGAGCCATATCGACAATTGCTGGAAGGACAGCAGTCTTTTTTTATTTTATGCGGTTCCTCTATGAGCTTTATGGAAGAGCAGGTTCTGGGATATAAAAGTCCCTTATATGGACGGCGCACAGCTCAATTCAAGATTCAGCCTTTTACATTTTTTGAAGCCCGGCAGATGCTCTGTGGCTATCAGAAAGAAGAACAGGCTGTTTTTTATGGCGTAACGGGGGGAATTCCGGAATATCTGTCTCACATTCAGGGAGATGTTTCTGTACATGAAAATATTAAGCAGTTATTTTTTGATGAATCCGGACGCCTGTTTGAAGAACCTCTTAATTTAATGAAGCAGGAACTGAAGGAGCCCATGACCTATCACTCGATTATTTCCGCGATCGCTGGCGGTGCGAGCAGATTAAATGAGATTGCTACGAAGACAGGCCTGGAAACCAGTGGCTGCAGCAATCAGCTGGCGTCATTGATTTCTCTTGGGATTGTGAAAAAAGAGATTCCGATAGCGGATCCAGAGACGAGCCGCAGAACCATTTACCGGCTGGCAGACGGTATGTATCTGTTCTGGTATCGTTTTGTGAGACCGAATACAAGCGCGATAATACGTGGGGCAGGACCGATGATTTATGAGTCTCTGGTATTGCCTCAGATAAACGATTTTATGGGACAGATATTTGAAGAAATCTGTATACAATATTTATTTCAGCCATCTGTTTATGCGGATTTATTATTTCCGGCAGGCAAGATGGGACGTTGGCGGGGGAATAATCCTAAAACGAGAAGGCAGGAAGAAATTGACCTGATGGCGGTCTGTGAGGATCAGGCTTTGTTTGGTGAGTGTAAATGGAGAAATGAGAAAACAGACGCAGCTGTTGTAAAGTGTCTGCTGGAGCGTGGAGATTTGTTCACATATCGAAAAAAGCAATTTTTTGTTTTTTCAAAATCCGGCTTCAGTCAGGATGCCATAGATGTCTCGCAAAGCTGCGGCAACGTTCACTTAGTAGACTTCGATAAGATGTAGTATGTTTCTCGGGATTGGCCGCTGCGACCTTTCTTGTGCACACAGGCGGGTGTGTAAATTTGCGGTTTGCACCGCACCCGCCTGGCGCAGGCGGATAGGGGAGAGAGAAATCCCCTATTCGATTGCACAGAGCCGGGCAGGAGTTTTGACAGCCCTTGATTGTGTGCCGGAGTGGGGGGGGGTATAATTTCAGAAAAAAATATCAGACTGGAGTGGGAGAATATGGTGATAAAAAAAGGAAAGATTCTGACAATGGCTGGAGTGTCTGCGGCGGCTGCGGCAGGCTGCCGGATTCTGCGGGAGTACCGTAGCTGGCACCCGTCTGCGCCCAAACCTGCAGAAGGAAAGAAACGTATCGTATGTGTGGGGGATTCCATCACATTCGGGGCGGGGGTAAAGCATCCGGCAAAGGATGCCTGGCCGATGAGGCTGCAGCAGATGATCGGAAATGAATATCAGGTTATGAATTTCGGGCTGAGCGGTCGGACATTGCTTGCAGGCGGAGATATGCCGTACACCAGGGAAAAATTTTATCCGATGACTTTTCAGGCGAAGCCTTACTGCTGCCTGTGTATGCTGGGCACGAATGATTCCAAGCCGTATAACTGGGATGAAGCTGACTATAAAAAAGAATTGGAAACTTTTCTGCAAAAATATTGTGCTGTGGTAAAACAGGGGCATGTTTTTGTCATGAAGCCGCCGAAGGCTTTCGTTGTGAATGGTCAGAGTGAAGTCATGTATAACATCCGTGACGAGGTGATTCAAAAGGAACTGGAAATAATTGATGAAATTGCGGAAAAGATCGGAATTCCGGTGATTGATCTGTATCATTTTACCCAGAATCATCCGGAATGGTTTCCGGACGGCGTACACCCGAATGAAGATGGCAACCGGTATATTGCGGAATATATCGCAGGTTTTGTGACAGACAGATCTGAGCCGGACAGACGGGTCTAAGCCAGACAGAAGAGTTTGAGCCAGACAGGCAGGCCTAAGCCGGACAAACAGGTCAAACCGGACAGACAGCAGGAATTGAGACCGTGGGTTTCAGACCATTATAGAATCGAATGGAAACTACCCCGACTGTTTTCTTAAACTGTCTGGAAAAATAGTAGGGATCCGTGTAGCCCAGTTCATGGGCGATTTCGTAAATGTACAGGTCTGTCGTGCGCAGCAGCTTGCAGGCCTGTTTCATTTTCAGATTGATAAAGAAGCTCATAGGCAGAACCTTTTTTCGCGGTCATACGTCTCTGCGAGGATTAAAGAGAGCACCTGAGAAATATAGATAAAGTTTCCAAGCGTATAATTCCCGTCGAGGACACGAAAGAGCAGATCAAAAAGAAATTGCATACGGTTCGTAGCGTGTTCGGTGGTAAAGTGGATAATGCGGCAGTCTTCGAGCGGGAAATAGCAGGCGTCTGTCCCCTTAAAGTGAACCCATAAGATACTCCATAGATCATCCGAATGGGCATAAATCAGGATATGACCGAGTTCTGGTCTGTCAAGACATTTCCGGTGCAGATTTTTGACGGAAATTGTCTGATAGAATTTGGGGAGATTTTTGCGAAAGTGAAGCGACTGCATGAAAATAGAAGTTAAATCAGGGTATTTTATTTGCACAGGACTGCGAGAGGTATTTTCCGATTGACGCCGGACGCAGCCTGCGCGGGCGAGTAGGAGCCGACGAGCCGCCTCCTACTCGATTTTTCATCTTCGCGGCAGTGATCAGAGTTCTAATTCCTCCGCGCGGTGACAGGCGACCTGCCGTCCCTTAACTACGCGAAGGGCTGGCCTTTCCCTGCGGCAGCGGTCGGTCGCGTACGGACAGCGGGTGTGGAAAAAGCACCCTTCCGGCAGATGGACAGGGCTTGGAACCTCGCCGGTGAGCACCTGCCGATGCTCATTGCGAAGATGCGGGTCCGCCTGCGGAATGGCGTCCAGCAGGAAGCTGGTATAAGGATGCATCGGCTTTGCGTAGATTTCTTCCTTAGAAGCGATTTCACAGACACTCCCGAGGAACATGACGCAGACACGGTCTGCGATAAAATTGATTACGGACAGATCATGGCCGATGAAGAGGTATGTCAGGCTGTACTGCTGCTGCAAATCCTTCAGCAGATTCAGCACCTGGCTCTGCACCGATACGTCCAGTGCGGACACCGGCTCGTCGCAGACGATCAGCTCCGGATTCAGGGCAATCGCGCGGGCGATGCCAATGCGCTGTCTCTGCCCGCCGGAAAATTGATGCGGATAGCGGTCCAGAAATTCCGTCGGCACGCCCACCGCCTGCATCAGCTCCAGGACACGGGCAGTCGTTTCTTTTTTGCCCACGCACACATGATAGGTCACCAAAGGCTCCGCGATGATATTGCGCACGGTCATGCGGGGATCCAGGCTGGCATAGGGATCCTGGAAGATCATCTGCATTTTCCGGCGCAGCGGGCGAAATTTCTTTTCGGACATTGACGTGATATCTTCACCGTGGAACAGGACCCTGCCGCCTGTGGCAGGGAGCATTTTAATGAGCGTCCGTCCAAGCGTACTCTTGCCGCAGCCGCTCTCCCCGACCAGGGCGAGCGTCTCGCCGCGGCGGATTTCCAGGTCTACATTGGAGACGGCGTGGATTTTGGAATCCTTTTTCCCGGTATCAAATTCCTTAGAAAGATTTTCCGCCTGCAGAAGGATTTCCGGTTCTCCGTTTCCAGACTTCGTGTTTTTGACGGCCGCATCGGTCATAAAGCACTGCCTCCTTTCGCAGTATTTTCCCTACAGGGATTGCCAGACAGTTCCAACGTATCTGCAGAGTACGCAGTATTTTTCGTGCCCGGAGGTTTTGCTGCAGCCGGTGTGTTTTCATCTGGTTCCGGCCAGGCCGCAGAGAGTTCCGGTATACAATTCAGGCAGCGCGCCAGATGACCTTCCCCGACCTCACACAGTTCCGGCTTTACGCTGCGGCAGCGTTCCGATGCGTTCGGGCAGCGGTTGCTGAAGGCGCAGCCCTCCGGCAGATGCAGGAGGTTCGGCACAACACCGGGAATCGTATAGAGACGATCCGGATTTTTTCCGATTCTGGGAATGGAATCCAGCAGACCCCTGGTGTAAGGGTGTGCTTTGTGGTCAAACAGTTCGTAAGTCTCTGCCTGTTCCATGATTTTGCCTGCGTACATGACATAGATGTAATCACAGATCTCTGCGACGACGCCCATGTTGTGCGTGATGATCAGCACGCTCATTCCCGTCTCGTCGCGAAGCTGGCGGATCAGGCGCAGGATCTGTGCCTCAATGGTCACATCCAGTGCGGTGGTCGGCTCATCCGCGATCAAAAGCCGCGGTCGGCACACCATCGCCATCGCGATCATCACACGCTGACGCAGGCCGCCGGAGAGCTGATGCGGATAGCTGTCGTAGCGTTTTTCCGGTTCCGGGATTCCTACGCGCGCAAACATGTCGATTACTTGACGTTTGGCTTCCTCTTTATCCATGCCGCGGTCGTGAACCAGCAGGGTTTCCCGTACCTGCCTTCCGACCTTCAGTACCGGGTTCAGGCTTGTCATCGGCTCCTGAAAAATCATGGAAATATCCTTCCCGCAGATGTTTCGCAGTTCTTTTTCGGAGAGGTGAGCCAGATCCTGACCGTCAAACCAGATATGTCCGTCCGCAATCCGACCCGGATATTTCAAAAGCCCCATAATGGATTTGGCGGTCATACTTTTTCCGCAGCCGCTTTCCCCGACCAGGCCGATGATTTTTCCCTCCGGAATATCCAGGTCAATCCCGTCTACCGCGGGGACGACCCCCTTTTCCGTGAAAAAGCAGGAGCGCAGCCCGCGGATTTCCAGTACATTCTCTTTTTGTTCCATTCCGTATCTGCCTCCTTTCACTGATCCTTCATATAGGGATCTAACACATCCCGCAGTCCGTCCCCGAGAAAATTAAACGCCAGGACAACAATCATAATCGCAATACAGGGAGCCAGACAGAGCCAGGGCTGTGTGAACAGAAACTGCTTTGCCTGGTTGACAATCAGTCCCCAGCTGGCGGCCGGCGGCTGTACACCGATGCCCAGGAAGCTTAAGGAGCTTTCCGATAAAATCGCCGAAGGAACATTCAGTGTGAAAAGGACGATCAGCGATGGAATACAGTTCGGCAGAATATGCCGTATCATAATTGTAAACCGTCCGACGCCGATTGAACGGGCCGCCTCCACATATTCGCTCTCCTTCAGACTCAGGGTCTGGCTGCGCACCACCCTGGCTACGCTGGCCCAGTCCACAATGATCAGAGCGATAAACAGGCTCGTAATGGAGGAACCGAGCGTGTACATTACGACCATAGCCATCAGAAGGGAAGGAACCGAGAGCATGACGTCCGCCAGACGCATGACGATATAATCATACCAGCCTCCGAAATATCCGGCAGTCAGTCCCAGAAAAATGCCAATCAGCAAAGAGATGATGCTGGGGATAATGCCGATCGAAAGAGAGACTCTGGCTCCGTACAGAAGGCGTGAAAATACATCCCGCCCCAGCTCGTCCGTTCCCAGCCAGTGAGCCGCACTCGGCGCCTGCAGGCGGTTCAGCAGATCCTGCTCCGCTTCTCCGTAAGGAGCAATCACCGGTGCAAAAACAGCCATCAGGAGGATAATCAGAATTATGACAGCAGAAAAGGCTGCCAGCTTATTCTGTTTGCACATGCGGCGGAGCTTATCCGTAATTCCATCTTTTTCCCCGATCTGACCAAGCAGGTCTTCCCCGGAGGCGGCGGTACTCTGTTCCATATTATGAGGTGTGTCTGATGCGCTCTGTTTTCTGAAAAAATCCTGTTCTGCCATAGCTACGCCTCCTTTCTGATACGCGGATCCAGCACCGAATAGAGCAGATCTGCGAGCAGGTTTCCCGCGATTACAATCACTGTCGTAAACAGCACGGTCCCCTGCAGAACCGGCATGTCACGATTGGAGATTGCGGTCGTCGCCAGTCGTCCGATTCCGGGGATTGCAAAGACACTTTCCGTAATCACTGCTCCGGAAAGCATGGAGGAAAGCTGCAGCGCCATCATGGTAACAATCGGCAGCATACTGTTTTTTAATGCGTGACTGACAATGACTGCATTCTGGCGAAGCCCTTTGGCGCGGGCCGTATCTATGTAGTCTGCCTGAAGCTCCTCAAGCAGATTGGAGCGTGTCATCCGGGCGATCCGGCCGGCGCTGTTCCATCCAAGCGCGATGGCCGGAAGGATCATCGAATAGAGCGAGCCATCCTCTGTCAGAGGAAACAATTTTATTTTAAAAGCCAGAAAGTACTGCAAAAACAGTGACGTCATAAAGATCGGAATCGAGACGCCGGCCAGAGAAAAGCCCATAAACAGCCGGTCAGCCAGATGATTCTGGCGAACCGCGGAAATAATACCGGTCACCAGGCCAATGACCCAGGCAAACAGGGCAGCAAGCACCGCGAGCTTGATCGTATAGGGGAGCGCTTCCAGAATCATATCGGTCACTTCCCGGTTATATTTGTAGCTGACGCCCAGATCCCCGTGCAGTGCATTGACAATGTAATTAAAAAACTGTGTGGGAAGCGGGTCATTCAGTCCCATCACCTCCGTCAGGCGGTCAATGGTGTCCTGATTCACGTGCTCTCCCAGCAGCATGGTGACAGGGTCACCGGGAATGATGCGCAGCATGATAAAGATCAGCAAAACTACGCCGAATAAAACCGGTATTGTCCCTAACAGGCGCTTTAAAAAGCTTTTCATCCGGTAAAGTCTCCTTTCTCAGCTTTTGTTACTGCCACTGCGTTCTCAACCTTCGCCGGGTGGCATTCCACACTGCGTGTGGGATAAGCCCCGACCACGCAGCAGATGCGTGGCCGGGTTGTGAACCGTAACCGACCGTCTCATGTTCCTTCACGCATAATCGGGCGGGTTCTCTCGTGTCCGCTTAGCCTCTGCCGGACAGGAATGTTCCGACAAAAGGAAGCCCGCGGCCAGTTTGACCAGCCGCGGGCGAGTTCGCTATGCAGCATTGCATCTCATTGTATCATTCGTAACGGTTCAGAACAGTCAATGGCCTGCTGTTCTGAATCGTTCTTGTTTTTATTATTCTTACGCCAGCGTTACCCCTACGAAGCTGTAATCGCTGTATCCGGCCCAGTGCGGCGTATAGGAAGCAACCCGGTCGCTCACGACAAACAGGTGTGTACGGCTGAAGAGCGGCACCCACGCGGCATCCTCCTGTACAATCTGTGCTTCCAGGGCGGCATACTCTGCCAGGCGCTCGTCATCATCCACGATCGCACGCGCTGCGGCAACCCGCTCCATGACCTCGGTATTATAATAGTTTCCGCTGCGGATCAGAGACTTGTCAGCAGATCCGAAGAAGGTGTAGATGAAGTTATCCGGATCATTGTAATCGGCCGTCCAGGTAGCGACAAAGCTGCACATCTCACCGCTCTTTCTCAGTGCCAGCCAGCTCGCCTCATCGTAGGATACGATTTCCGCTGTGATACCCACATCAGCCAGATTCTGCTGGATAATCTGCAATACCAGAAGGACACCGGAGGATGCGGATTCATCGGAAGAAATCTCCATGGTGAAGCCGTCTGCATAGCCCGCTTCCTCCAGAAGCGCCTTTGCACCCTCCGGATCATATTCGAGCCAGCCCTGGTTTTCCTCGGAGTGGCCAATCAGACCGGTCGGGAAAATGCCGTCCTCTATCGTACCCTCGCCGCTGTAAACACTCGTCAGGATGCTCTCACGGTCAACCGCCATCTGGATCGCCTTGCGCACGTTCACATCATTGAGCGGCTCCACGTTCTCATTCAGCATAAAGTAAGTAATGGAAAGGCGGTTTGCCGATACAATCTGATCCGCGTAAGCAGTCTTATAAGTTGATTCCACGACAGAAGAATCCAGGTAATCGCAGTCCAGAATATCGATCTCACCGCTCTGGAACATCATGCTCATTGTAGAAGCATCCGGAATGATGGAAATCTCTACGTGCGTCACCGACGGTGTCTCGCCCCAGTAATTCGGGTTCAGATCCAGAATGATGCTGTTGTCGTGATCCCAGCTGGTCACTACATACGGGCCGGTGCCGATCGTCAGAGCCGGATCAATGCCATAATCATCGCCAGCGGCTTCTACAATTGACTCACTGTAGATACAGCAGGACGGCGTCGCCAGCTGATACAAAAAGCCCGCGAACGGTTCGCTTAAGGTGACGGTAAAGTGCGTGTCATCAACGACTTCAATACCGCTCAGCTCCTCTGCCGTGCCTTCCATGACCTCGTCAGAACCTGCAATCGCGTTGGCAAAGTCGGTCTGTACGCTCTCAGGAAGCGCAAGCATACGGGTAAAGGTATATTTTACATCAGCCGACGTCAGCGGTGTGCCATCTGAGAAAAGGACGCCCTCATGCAGGGTAAACTCATAAGTCAGTCCATCCTCTGATACCGTGTAATCCTCTACCAGGCTGTTTACCAGCTCTGTCGAGCCGTCGTCATTCAGCTGAATCTCGAACAGACGGTCAAAAATATTCAGCGGAATCTGGTAGTTGGAGCTGGTCGTGTGGACATCCATCGTCTGCATGTCAGAAGTCCAGGCGATGTAAAGCGTACCATCTGCGCCCTCTTCCGCAGCGACATTCAGTCCGCTGCCAAACATTACGGATGCTGCCAGCGCGCTGGCCGAACCCTTCAGGAAATCTCGTCTTGATATTTTTTTCATGGATCCTATCCTCCTTAATTGAGCGGGACGATTTATGCCCCTGTGTGCATAAAAAAGAGCAAACCATTCCCTTTGGTCTGCTCCTTTGCAAATCTCATTCATCATAGCACAGGAAAAAGTGAAAAGCAAGAAAAAATATTCATGCAGCGCGTTTCTTTCCTTTTTTTCTGCGCATCCACGCGAAGCAGATTCCATAGAAGAGAATCCCGTAAAGCGTGGAGATGGGAGTCGTCAGACCGATGTAGAACAGTGAGGCACCTGGCAGGGATGCCATATAAAGTGCTACCGGGATGCGGACACAGAAGGCGGCGGAGATGCCCTGGAGCATGACGGGCATACTGTTTCCGCAGCCATTGAAGTAGCCGCTTGTACTGAACATGACGCAGGTAAGGATGCAATCCAGGCAAAATCCGCGCAGATAGCTGGCACTCTCCGCGATGACCTCCGGATCGGAGGTGAACAGCGAGGACAGGGCAGAGCCTCCGAAGAAGCCGGCCAGGAATACGAAGACTCCAATGCACACGCCGGTGCCCATCGCGGTCAGATAACCACGCTGGGCCCGCTTTTGCTGCCCGGCGCCGATGTTTTGCGCCACAAAGGCGGAGACACTCTGCATAACGGAAGAAGGAACCAGCATGATAAAGGAAACCAGCTTCTGGGCGACGCCGTATCCGGCGGACGGCATCAGTCCCATGCTGTTTACAATCGAATTGATCACCAGAAAGGAGACTTCACTCAGCGTCTCCTGCAGGGCGATGGGAATTCCGACATGCAGGATTTTTCTCAGCTCGACCGGGTAGATGCGGCACTGTTTCAATGAGAATTCGAGCGGCATTTTCTGTCTGCGGATGATGCCAAGGGAAATGACGACCGAGACAAACTGGGCGAAAACGGTGGCAATCGCCACGCCCGCCACATCCATGCTGAGCAGGCCGGTCAGAAGCAGGTCGGCGGCGATGTTTACCACACAGGCAATGCTTACAAAAACAAACGGAAGATTGGCATTCCCGATGCCGCGAAGAATGCCGCTGATGACATTGTAGGTGATGATGACCAGAAGCCCCCCGGAGCAGATGCGAAGATACAGGACTGCTTTCTCTGTGGCGCTCTCCGGTACCTGCAGGATCCGGACAATCCCTTCCGCCGAGGCTTCCAGCGCAACGGTCAGGACGATGCCGATGACAGCGAACAGAATGATGGTGGTGCCGACGGCATCACCCGCCGCTTTCGGATTCTTTTCGCCGATATGCTGGCCGATCAGCACCGTGGAGCCCATCGCCAGACTGGTGATAATAAAAGTCACCATCTGCATAAAGCTGCTTGCGGTACCGACGGCGGAGATGCTGGCGGCATCGCCGAACTGACCGACCACAAGCAGGTCTACGGCTCCGTAGGCGGCCTGCAGGATCAAGGCGCCCAGAACCGGCCCCGCGAAGCGGATCAGAGACCCAAAGATAGGGCCTTCTGTAAATGAGATTTCTTTTTTTGCAGACATAGATACATTCCTCCGGTATGGCATTTGTTATTCAGAAAAGCTTCTGTAGCAATTGTTTCAATCGGCAACTCCAGAATCGTCAGACTCTGGAGTGTGATGCGAAGCATTTTTTCTTCATCATACAGGAGAAGTGTCGTTATTTCAAGTTGATTTTTCGGAAACGCAGAAATTGTGAGGTGTGTTATATGTGTAGAATGTTTGGATGCAATATATATAGATGGTTTTGCAATTTTATAAACCATATAGTTGGAAAAATACAAAATTTTGCTCGAAACCAGGTTGGAAAAATACAAAATATGAATGCATTTATGGTTGGAAAAATACAAGAAAAACGCAAGAGTGTGGTTGGAAAAATACAAGCGCTGTGATAAAGTCATCCTTGATTCGGAGCAAAATGAGGAAGGATAATCTCATGCCACAGCAATTATCGGAAGTGAAAAAGAGAGGACTGGAAACAAACCTTGCTGCATATATCAAATGCATGGAGAAAAACGCTAAATCCATGCGGAATGTCCCCATGCCGGAGCTGAGTGAGTCACTGTTTTCGCTGTTTGAAACGACAGGAAACCGGCTGCTTTACGAGAACGTCTACTTTCAGCGCAGGAAATATCTGTCCGTATACGGCTGCATGACAATCCTTCGGGAGAATCCGGACGATGCGGTGAAGCTGGAAGAAGTGATTCGCGGAATCTGTGAGGAGGAATGCTGGGCATTGCCCGCCCATGTAGACCGCGCGAAGGACCTTTCCTGGCGCAAAACAGTGGATCTGTTCGCGTCGGAAACCGGACAGGCGCTGGCAGAAATCCTGGCTCTGGCCGGAGACCGGCTGAATCCGGAGATACGGGAGCAGGCAAGAGAAAATGTATTGGATCGCGTGCTACTTCCTTTTCTGGAAAAGGAAAAGAACATTCCTGCCGGATCACGGTGGAGGGAGTGACCGGATCGATTACGACAGAAGAAAAAAGTCATATTGATCACAGAGGAAACCGGAGGGTTGTTTATGGTCTTTCCTGGGAAACGCCGATGGGTGGACGAGGGGAAAGGCGATGCAGGTTTCTTGTGGAGCCATGTTGATCGTTTCATCCCAGGTCGGCGGAGCTTAGCAGGCATGAGGAAGGCTTGGGGTAAAAACGCAGTAGCCGGTGGTTTCCAGGGGAAGCGGTTGTGCAGGCTGCAGACTATGCAACATGTAAGGAATATGGTCCTTTGTACCGCTGAAGGTTTTATGAAATAATTGAAATTATCAGAAGTAAAATCAAACCCAAAATGGAAGTGAAATACTAATAAAATCGGAAGTAAAATACTAATAAAATCGGAAGTAAAATACTAATAAAATCGGAAGCGAGATACTAATAAAATCGGAAGTAAAACACCAATAAATTCAGAAGCAAAATGCCAATAAAATCGGAAGTAAACTCTTGATAAAAACAGAAGTTCCGTGTATACTGTATGTATCGGAACTTCTGTAAGTGGTAGTAAGATGGAGGCAAACTCATGGAAAAAACGTATGTAAAGCGAATTGCGGATAAAATATTGCAGCAGAGACTGGAAGCAAGCGGAGCGGTGCTGATTGAGGGAGCCAAGTGGTGCGGAAAGACAAGAACGGCCATGGAAGCGTCAAACAGCCAGCTTTTTATGCAGGATCCGGACCGTGTGATTTCTTATTTAAAAGCAGCTGATACAAAACCTTCATTGCTGCTGAAGGGAGAGACCCCCAGGCTTCTGGATGAATGGCAGATGGCTCCTGTCTTATGGGATGCCGTACGATTTACAGTGGATCAGAGGGGAGAGACCGGGCAGTTTATCCTGACTGGTTCCGCCGTACCCAGAGATAATGTCGTTCAGCACACTGGTATCGGTCGTATTTCAAGAATGCTGATGCGCCCTATGAGTCTGTACGAATCAGGAGAATCAAATGGCAGCGTTTCATTGAAAAAATTATTTGATGGCGATACGGATGTTGAAGAAATTTCGGAGTTAACGATTGAAGAGATTGCTGATGTGATTGTGAGAGGCGGCTGGCCGGCATCGATCGGAGAAGAAAAAAAAGTTGCCATGCGTCATGCGATTGATTATGTAGAGGCAGTGATTAACGCAGATGTCTCCAGGGTGGATGGAATTGAAAAAAGTCCAACCCGTGTGCGGGCATTGCTGCGCTCGCTCTCGCGCAATATTTCTACTCTTGCCACGATTCGGACCATTCATAACGACATAGCGATGGGGGATGGAGATGATTCACTGTCAGAAAAAACGATCAGTCAGTATCTGAATGCGCTGGATCGGATTTTTGTAACGGAAAATCTTCCCGCCTGGAATCCGGCACTCCGTTCCAAAACAGCAATTCGTACCTCTCCAAAACGGCAATTCACCGATCCGTCTATTGCCACAGCCATCATGCGGCTTACGCCGGAATGTCTGCTGGATGACTTCTGTTATTTTGGATTTTTGTTTGAATCTCTCTGCGACAGGGATATGAGGATATACGCTGAGGCGAACGATGGCCAGGTGTTTCATTATCGGGATGCCAGCGGCCTGGAGGCAGATGCAGTGATCTGTCTGAACGACGGACGCTGGGCAGCGGTAGAAGTGAAACTGGGATCCAGAGAAATTGAGGAAGCCGCCGTTCATCTTCGTGAATTGAAGGAGAAGGTCAATACAGAAAAAATGAGAGAGCCTTCCTTTTTGATGGTTTTGACAGGAACAGAATGTGCCTATCAGAGGGAAGATGGGGTTTTCATCGTGCCGATAGGGTGCCTGAAAGATTAGGAATACTGTTTCCACAGCCATTGAAGTAGCCAAGAGTTTCCCCTGGAGACAGTCAGAGATGATTACTGGCAGTTTGTGACGGCGGTTACCGTGGAATTGGCTGCCGGGATGCCGAATTTCTGCAGAACCCCTCAGGAGAATACGGGAAAGAGTGCGAATTTTTGCTTCCGGGATATGGCAGCAGAGCTTTTTGCGTGCGGGTGAGAGTACCTTCGAATCTGGCGCCGGGCGGTTTACATCCTATCCGATCCTCGGTTTCCATTTCGATGCGTCAGATGTGGACCTCTCTACGTCAGTTGCACAGTGCAAGGCTGTGACCGATAAGATTGCAGCAGTTATCCTGCATGGTATCAAAACAGATGGCGATGGTAACAGCTACGATACGATGACGGAGATGATCCAACATAACGTAGCGGAAGCGATGGAGAATGGCGGACAGGAGATTCTGGATGCACTGACTGAGCAACTGACCACTTTCCTTGCAGAGCAGTAAAGCATGGAAGCGACGCCTTAGAGAGAAATGCCGCGCATTTGGGCGCCGCTGTAGAAGCGTATGCTTAGCAATAATGGGATAGGATAAATGGAATAAAAGGTAAGTTAAAGGGCGCAGCTTCAAATAGGGTTGCGCCTTGTTTCATACGTACAGGCAATAGGGCAGATTTGTTATATAAAAGAGCTTTATATAAGGCAGACCGGATCATTCTTTACACCAGGGCGGATTATCCGCACGACAACTGGTGGAAGCAGGCGACGGTCGTTTTTTCAGACGGAAGCGAAGTCGGGCTGGAGCTGAAAAAGACCGGGGAGGCACAGGAATATGTGTTTGAGGAAAGGGAGATCCAGTGGCTGCAGCTGGAACGCCTGATCAAAGGAGAGGAAGACGGTTCGCCGTTTCCGGCGCTCGTTCAGATAGAAGTATATGGGCGGGAGAGCGAGTAACAGGATGAAGACTTGTTCAGAAGGAGCGTTACCGGTGAGCAGGATTGGTTTCATGTATATCATTTCATAACGCAGTCTTTCGCAATCAATCACATAAAATCCCCGGTTGTTGAAAATCGGGGATTTTGCTCATAACTGTAAAGCATTAAAATTTGAAAGCTATATATTGTAAAGTATCTCAATTTTGCACCGATGCACTTTATCCTTTCGGCAGTACCCGATACCTACCAGGATAATTCGTCCGGTGGTCTTTGGCTGTTCTCCCAGCTTTCCCTGAAACTTTAAGGCATAGTTTTTATCCTTGATCTGTTTCAGCGCAGTCTCAGGAGAGTCGTCCACTTTCAACTCGATGATGATACCGTCATCCGAACGATTATGCGGGTAAAAGATATAGTCCACATAACCGATTCCTGCCTGATCTTCACGTTGCATATCGTATTTGTTCCTTGCGGCAATATATGCGAGCTTCACACTGCCGGAAAGTTCTGCTTCGTCATTATATGCTTTTAGCGGAGATTCTGTAGTATGAACAATAGCTAATATTTTGCCAACAGTATCTTCATCTCCGTCATAGGTTGCCTGCAGGATACGGGCAGACTCTTTCTCCAGTTCGCGCATATAACTATATTTTGACTCTGTCCGCATAATTCGGTCGAATTCCATTTCCAGTTCTTTGTTTGGAATCCGCACACGACCGTTCGAATAATTCAGATAACCATACACAGTCATGACAGAGAGAATCTCATCCCGATATTTTAACTCGGTTGCGGTGGAGGCATATTCGGAAAGGTCTGCTTCTACCGGTTCGCCAGCCGCAAGAAGCATCACCGCCTCCCTCATACCGTCGACATCGTCCAGTACGTAATCCTTCAGCTCATCGTATTCACCGGCTTTTGCCCAGTAATTCTTGAGCGTGTTTCGTGTGAGCGCCCGCACAACCGAATTCGGGTTGTAGATACTGTCGCCATTTTCCCGCTGATATCCGTCATACCACTCGGCCAGATCGTCCCGTGAAAATTCTGCTTTGTCGTGATTTTCAAGATAGCGCAGGTATAATTCATCTACTTCTTCATCAGTAAATCCGAAATATTCATCATACACGTCGCTGTTCGCCATGTTATACTCATCAAAGTGATTCATCGTGTCACTGGCAGAATATTTTTTTATAGGAAGAACTCCTGTCAGATATGCCATCTCAACATAGGCTCTGCCTTTTGTCATATCTCCAAGGAAAGCGGTGAATTTTCCGCGGTCTGCCTCTGCAAAATAATTTTTGTGAAAAACATAATCCCATTCGTCAAAAATCATCAGAAATTTCTCATTGTTATATTCTAATGATATGGTGCGCAAGATTGCTCCGATGGAATCCTCCTCAAAAATATCCGCATTTGGATACGCTTTCTTCAAATCGCGTATCAAGCGTTTTTTGATAATTGTGATGTATTCTTTATAAGAACTACATTCCGATACATCCCGGCTAAAATCAATATAGATCAGATTATGCTGGTTCAGATGTTTCGCGTAATCCTTTTCTCGGCCGATTTTAAGGTGAGAAAACATTTCGGTGCTGTCTACACCCTTGCCGAAAAAGGAGCCGATCATGGCAGCCATCACGGATTTTCCAAATCTTCTTGGTCTCGTGACAGAAAGGCAGCTGCCCTGTTGTTCTACGAGCGGAATGAGTTCTTTAAGCATTTCTGTCTTATCTACGAAATACGGTTTTACTGTTTCTCTTTTGTAAATGTCGATGATATCGACCGGATTCAGATAATATCCCATGTTTTGCTCACCTCCTGATTTGCTCAGAGTATTGGATCATCCAGCCGCTTGATTTTTTCCAGAAGGGACTCAATCTCCAGCCGTTCGGTGTCGTCTGTCTTTTCCATATTTTCCGTAGCTTCTATCTCCCTTCGGAGGTCCAGCATTGTCATGTCCGTCTCTGAAATCACGTCCGCGCAGTTTTTCAAACGATCCGCGATGGCCTGCTGGTTCGGAATATCCTTTTTGTATTTCATCTCGTGCTCCAGGCTCGCCCAGAAGTCCATGGCAATCGTACGGATCTGCACCTCTACCTTCATGTCCTTTTTCTGGTCAGTGAAAAAGACCGGTACGCTGACGATCAGGTGCAGACTTCGATATCCGTTCGGTTTCGGATGGGAAATATAATCCTTTTCCCGTATCAGATGGATATCATCCTGCGCGATCAGCGCCTGTGCCAGCAGGTAAATATCATCTACATAAGAGCAGATCACACGGATTCCGGCGATGTCGTTGATATTTTCTATCAAATATTTCATCGAAAGCTTCTGATCCTGCCGCCGCATTTTTTCAAAAATACTGTGCGTACTCTTCACTCTCATGGTAATAAAATTGATCGGGTTGCGCTGGTAGCGGACACTGAATTCCGTGTTAAGCACATCGAACTTCGTCCGAATCTCCTTGAGCGCGCAGGTATACATCATCCGGAGCTTTTTGTATTCTACCATCTGGTCGATAATCTTCTCTACCTGTGTGAGCGAAAGTCCCGACAAGGCAATCGGATTCTCCGTCTGGCCGAGAAACATCTGCTCTACGTATTCATCATCCAGTTTTATCAGTGTGTTTTCTTCCATAACTAATTGGTGTTCCCTTCTCATATAACTGATTTCGCTCTTTTGAGCCGACAGCATACAGCTCATTACCGGCAAATTCTTCCGCAATAAACGTATTATAGAGAACTGTCTCAAAAATACGGTTGGAGATGACGGCAGTTTCATTTACAAGTTTCATTTACATTTCGGATAAACCCAAACATAGCGGCGTCTTTGATATAAGGGGATGTCGCAACGTAGGGGATCGGGATGCCGTTAAAAAGCAGTTCCTGTAAAAATGCTTTCAGCTCCGGGTACAATCTTAGCTTCCCGAGTATGGATTCATAAAGCGGGTTATCTTCTTTGATGATTCTCTTTAGTGCTTCATGGAAGCCATCCCTGCTCCACGCACTGCGTTTGTCTGGAAACGCGGGAGTGCCGGCAATTTTCTCATCCAGGAGTTTGCAGAGGCGTGAAACCAATACCGGATAGCCGGCGGTGTAGGTATAAATTAACCCCGCTATTTCGTCGAGATTCATTCCGGTGTGGTAATCCTTTTCATATTCCGATAACATCCCTTCGATATCAGTTGTGGAAAAACTCATATCGATGTCAAAATCTGCCGCAATGTTCCAAAGGCTGTTTTCTTTGTGTTCCTGATCAGAGCGAATCTTCATCCGTATACTTCGGATATCGTATACTCCCGCAAGGATGACTGAATGAATCGCTGGGACGCGTGCCCGCTTCAGGTAATACGCCCGCAGCTGTGCGAGAAAGTCAATAAGGATCTGATTGTTCGAAGCAGAGTCAACCTCGTCAATGATCAGAACAAGCGGTCTGGCTGCCTTCCTGCACCAGTCTTTTATCACCCTGAAAAGTGCATTGAGAGAATTAAAATTCGCATTTTTTTCTTCGAAAGCAGAGAACTTTTCCTCGATACCTTCCGGAAATTCTTCTACAAGATCCAGGATCTCACCAGCGAAAGCTGCTACAAAGTTTTCTGCATTTTCGAATGAAAAGGTGTCCAGGGTCTGAAAATCCATATTTATTACGATATAATCTTTTGACAGATGATCAGTAAGGGCGTTTATCGTCGTAGTCTTTCCATACTGCCGCCCCGGTTGATTGTAAAATAATCTCCGGCATCCACCATTTTTTTTATTGCTTCCAGCCGGGAAGTCAGATCCACCATGTAGTGCATCTCCGGCAGGCATACGCCGTTCACATTAAATATCTTCGCCATTTTCAAAATGCTCCTTCGCTGAATCACGGATGGTGTATAAATTTCGTGTGTATTATAAGGTTCATACGCATTTCCTTCGTTGACATGGTACCATATAAACTGGTAAATTGCAAATGATAATTTGCAGAAATGCAGCGGCTTTTTCAGAATTATCAATCGAGTCGGTCTTTTGTATAAGCGCTATGTGATCTGGTAATGATTCTGGTCATGGACAGAATCTGACTATATAATAAGAAGTCCCTTTTACGGGTCTGTTTCCCGTGCAATGAAATTTGTTACAACGGAACAGTAAAAAACAGGTATTTTCGGATACCTATCTTGACAGATAAAACATTGTGAGGTAGAATTCATGCATGTTAAGGGATTATTTGACCTTTTACTTAAAAATAATAGTTCCTTATTATCATAGGAAGGAAATGTGATGATGGCGATTCAGAACAGCAGGGTGTAGTTGATGCTTCGCCTGGCAGCTGCTGTTTGAGGTATATCCCCATCTCTGTTTACCTGCGCTTCGGAACGGTTAAATAGATTCAAAACTTCGGGATTTGGCAGCATGTCGCTCCGTCGCTGTTGCTGATGCCGGATATTATAGCGGAATTTTGGACTGCGCTGAGAGACGGGCGGTATGGCGAAGCTATGACCTCTGAACGGGAAAGGCAGCAAAACGGTGGTGCGGTTAAATTTGATGCGGTGATTAATATTGAATTTCTTTGAAATCCTGGCAGGATGGAAGAAGAACTCGTTCATTGTTACAAAACGGGATTGTTCCGTACCTTTGCAGCAGATACGAAATACGAATCCGAGACACTTCACAAAAGCAACCATATACATGGCGTATTGCCTTGCGGAAGCATATGACAATGCGGCGTGGAAAGGACAATTTACGAACCTATGTACCAGAAAAATCCAAGCAGCCTGATTAAGCACATTGATTTTATGATACTGGATCTGATCTGCTTCCTTATATCGATCTGGCTGGCTTATGCGATCCATATGAACCAGTGGGAGATCTGGGAATCCCAATTATACCGGAGCTTAATGATCATCATCGCTCTGGTACATATCTGCGTATCTGCCTTTGACAGCAATTACAAGAACATCCTTCGCCGCGGCTATCTGAAGGAATTCACAGCGGTGATCCGGCACGTGGCCCTCGTGATATCAGTCATGCTGATCCTGATGTTTTTCCAGAAATCGCTGGATTCACTTTCGAGGATCGTAGTGGCTTATACGGCTGTCTTTTCCCTGGCTGTGATCTGGCTGGAGCGGACGCTGTGGAAAAAATTCATCCACCATCGGCTGGCAAAAAATCCGCGCTTCCTGCTGCTGGTAACAGACCTCGCCGGAGCCGAGCGAATCCTGAACCAGTTTGAGGACCAGATGCTGGACTTTCAGGTAAACGGGATTGCCTTAGTCGGGGAAAATCCGGGCAGGATAAAAGAGGTAAACGAAGTCCCGGTAGTCGCAAATACAGAAACTCTGATCGATTATCTGATGAAATCCGCGACAGACGAAATCCTCTTCAGCATCCCACAGAACACCCAGCTGCCGCCGGAACTGATCCGGGAATGCAGCCTGACCGGGATCACGATCCATCTGGAGATCACGACCTCCGACGAGCTATCCGAAACCCGATATGAGGAAGACATCGCCGGTGTGACTGTGATGACAAGCTACCTGAAATTAATCACAACCGGACAGGCCTTCTTCAAGCGAACCATGGACATCGTGGGAGCAATCGTCGGATTAATTATCACCGGGATTGCTTTCCTTTTTGTGGCACCGGCGATTTACCTTTCTGACCCGGGACCGATCTTTTTCAAACAGGAGCGGGTTGGAAAAAACGGCAGGACATTTAAACTTTACAAATTCCGCAGCATGTATCAGGACGCAGAAGCCCGCAAGGCGGAGCTGATGGAAAAGAACGAAATGAAAGGCCAGATGTTCAAGATGGAAAACGACCCCAGAATCATCGGGAGCGGACCGGACGGGACACGGCATGGGCTGGGGCATTTTTTACGTGCGAGCAGTATTGATGAGCTGCCACAGTTCTGGAATGTGCTGAAGGGGGATATGTCGCTGGTCGGAACGAGACCGCCTCTGCCTAGCGAAGTAAATATGTACAACACGTATCACAGGGCGCGGCTTGCCATAAAGCCCGGGATCACGGGGATGTGGCAGGTGAGCGGGAGAAGTGATATTGATGACTTTGAGGAAGTCGTAAGGCTGGATACACAGTACATACAGAACTGGAGTTTGAGCCTGGATGTGAAAATACTGGTGAAGACGGTGCTGGTGGTGTTTATGCGGAAGGGGTCGAGATAGGATATAGGTAGAGACAGACCTGGGAAAAAGCTTGATAATTCAAAATCAACTTCATCTCCAAAAGCCAATTTTGTGCAAGATTAGAAGCAAGGCAGGTTGCCTGAGAGGAACAATGAAAAGCTGTTTCCGACTGCTCCCTATTGATCCCAAAAGAAAGAGTACAAAATGGAAGAAGGAGGAGGCTGAACCAGATCCGCAGTGGATCGTCCAGAGCCGATCACAGCGAGTCTGGTTTTGCTGCGTAAAAGGAGTAAAGACAGGATAAAGAATCGATTACGAGGCAGTGCAAAAGAGGCAAGTATATCAAATGGTATGGTGTTTGTGAAATAATTTTCTGTTGGGTAGACCTGTTTGAATATATGTATCGAATTGAAGAGAATTAAAACTTATTTTGTTGGATAAAGGCGCGATAACTCTTTCATCGTATGGATGAGAGGGGCATAGGCGGCATAGAAAACCAGATAGATAGCGCTATGATCAACACAGAGCCATTTATATAATAAGAAACTCAATACGAGGAGATAGAGATTGGAAGAATGGAAATGCTTATCGTCCCATGAACTCCTGAAAAATCAGTGGCTTACAGTACATAAAGATAAGGCGTTGCTTCCCAATGGCTTGATAGTAGAGGACTACTATGTTGTCGAGTTGGTAGGAGCTGTGATTGTGGCAGCGATAGATCAATGCGGAAACCTGGTTTTGAAGAAAGAGTATCGATACCCTGTGGGTTGTACTCTGATCGAATTGCCAGCGGGCGGCATTGAAGATGGTGAGAATCCGCAGACCGCAGCAGAGAGGGAACTTCTTGAAGAAACCGGATATGCTTCGGAGGATTGGACGTATCTAGGTGTTTCTATTGACAGTCCTTCTAAGTGCAACAGTAAGCTGCATATGTTCCTTGCAAAAAATGCAGTGAAGGTATCGGTTCAACAATTGGATAAGACAGAAGATATTGATGTATTAGTTGTTCCTCTGGCGAGGGCTGTGGAAATGTGTATGAACAACGAAATCAAAGTTGGAAGTTCTGTACACACGATTATGACGGTATATCTGCAAGAGGAACAAGGTAATAGAAAAGACAATCTGGAGGAATGAACAATCATGGAACCAATGACCATATCTCAAGAATATAAACGCTGGTTAAATAAAGCGACTGCTGATCAGGATATAGTAAACGAACTAAAGAGCATGAGAGAAGACGATATTGAGGATGCTTTTTACCGTGACTTGGCTTTCGGTACGGGTGGTTTGCGCGGTGTGATTGGAGCAGGGACAAACCGTATGAATATCTACACAGTAGCAAAGGCATCGCAGGGACTTTCCGATTATGTGAAAAAGAACTTTTCTGATAACAAATGGAAGATTGCGGTGAGTTTCGATTCGCGTATCAAATCTGATCTGTTTGCGCAGGTTGCGTCAGGTGTGTTTGCCGCGAACGGTATTCAGGTATCCATCTATAAGGAACTGATGCCGACGCCTTGCCTTTCTTATGCTGTGAGGGCGTTGGATTGTGCAGCTGGCATTATGGTGACGGCCTCCCATAATCCGTCCAAATACAACGGATATAAGGTTTATGGGGCAGACGGTTGCCAGATTACTACAGAGGCGGCTGCTGCTATTCTGGCTGAAATTGAAAAACTGGATATTTTTGATGATGTTAATAATGAATCATTTGAACAGGGCATTGCGGAAGGAAAGATTTCCTATATTTCTAATGATGTCTATACACTGTTTGTGGAGGAAGTAAAGAAGCAGTCTGTCCTCTTTGGAGATGAGATCAACAAAGACGTTTCTATCGTTTACTCTCCGCTGAATGGTACTGGTTTGAAACCGGTACTGCGGACATTAAAGGAGAGCGGATACACCAATATTACAGTGGTAAAAGAACAAGAGCAGCCTGACGGCACCTTTTCGACATGCCCGTATCCCAATCCTGAAATTAAGGAAGCAATGGCGCTGGGCATGGAGTACGCTGCAAAGTGCAATGCAGATCTTCTTCTAGCCACAGACCCCGACTGTGACCGTGTGGGCATTGCTGTGAAGAACGATGGCGGGGAGTATGTTCTGCTTTCTGGAAATGAGACAGGAATGCTTCTGCTGGATTACATCTGCTTACAGCGAACCAAACACGGAAAAATGCCAGACGATCCGGTTCTGGTAAAGACCATCGTTACCATTGATATGACAGAACGAATTGCGGCGAAATACGGTGTGAGAACAGTTAATGTTCTGACAGGATTTAAGTTTATCGGTGAGCAGATTGGATTTTTGGAGAAACAGGGGAAAGAAAATTCCTATATCTTTGGTTTTGAAGAGAGTTACGGCTATCTGAGCGGCGGTTACGTTCGGGACAAGGATGCTGTTGACGGTGCGTTCCTGATTTGCGAGATGTTCGCTTATTACAAGACAAGGGGCGTTTCCCTACTGGATAAGCTGAATGAGTTGTATAAGGAGTTCGGTTACTGTCTCAACACACTCCATTCCTTCACTTTTGAGGGTTCTGCAGGATTTGAAAAGATGCAGAACATCATGGCAAAGTTCCATGAAGGAGTGGACGAGATCGGCCCGAAAAAAGTGTTGACTACACTGGATTACAGCAAAGGGCTGGATGGACTGCCAAAGTCGGATGTTCTGAAGTATCTGCTGGATGATAACTGCTCCGTAGTGGTACGCCCCAGCGGAACGGAACCGAAGTTGAAAACCTATATATCCATCAGCGCCAAAGATAAAGAAATTGCGGCTGAGATGGAACAGAAGGTTGTAGAAGCATTGAAGGTTTATTTTGCTTGAATGAAAGAAGTAGATAAAAACACAGGAGGAGACCACATGAACATCATTTTACTTTCTGGCGGAAGCGGTAAGCGGTTATGGCCTCTGTCCAATGATGTGAGAAGCAAACAGTTCATTAAGTTGTTCAAAGACAGTGATGGAAACTATGAGTCGATGGTGCAGAGGGTCTACCGTCAGATTACTGAGGTTGACCCATCAGCAAAGGTGACGATTGCAACAAGCAAGTCACAGGCGAGTGCCATACATAACCAGCTGGGAGATAAAGTTTCCATCTGCGTGGAGCCATGCAGACGCGACACCTTCCCGGCTATACTTTTGGTTGCTGCATATTTGCACGATGAGATTGGAGTTGGACTTGATGATGCGGTGGCTGTCTGCCCGGTCGATCCATATGTGGAGAACAGCTATTACGAATGCGTAGAGAAGCTGGAAGCTACAGTGAAGCAGGGGACTGCAAACTTGACGCTTATGGGCATTGAACCAACCTATCCGAGCGAGAAGTACGGCTATATCATTCCTGAAACAGATGGAGAGGTCAGCAATGTTAAGGAATTCAAAGAAAAGCCGGATACTGAGACGGCTAAGGAATATCTGAAACAGAATGCCCTGTGGAATGCCGGTGTGTTTGCATTCAAGCTGAGTTATCTGCTTGAAAAGGCTCACAGCATGGTGGAGTTTACGGATTACCGTGATCTTTACTCTAAGTATGAAACGCTGATGAAGATCAGTTTCGACTATGCTGTGGTTGAGAAGGAACCCTCCATCCAGGTTGTCCGTTATTCCGGTTCTTGGAAGGATGTCGGAACGTGGAACATGATGGCCGAAGTCATGGCAGACAATATCAAGGGCAAGGCTGTCATGGACGAAACCTGTGAGAACACACAGATTGTCAATGAATTGAATATCCCGATTCTCGCTATGGGCTGCAAAGATATGGTAATCGCTGCAAGCGGCGATGGTATTTTGGTTTCAGATAAAGAGCGCAGCGGTTACATGAAGCCATTTGTCGAGAAGATAAGCACCGATGTAATGTTTGCGGAGAAGTCTTGGGGTACATACACAGTAATGGACGCACAGCAAGGCTCTATGACAGTCAAGGTTTCTATCCGTGCCGGAGAGCATATGAGCTACCACAGCCACGACTATCGTGAGGAAGTGTAGACAGTGGTTTCCGGCAGGGGTAAAGCTACTGTGGACGGGATGGAGCAGATACTTCGTACCGGAGATGTGATTACGATAGCTGCCGGCTGCAAGCATATGGTGGAAGCAGAGACTGATTTGGATATCATCGAAGTCCAGATTGGCGAAGCCATTAATGTAGATGACAAGAAGAAATATGAGATAGAGAAGTAACGCAGGAGACCCGTCATGGAAATTATGAAACTTCTCCCGGCGGGTAAAGACTACCTCTGGGGTGGTACAAGACTAAGAGATGAGTTTGGTAAGAAAATTGATTTAACGCCGCTGGCTGAAACGTGGGAATGTTCCGTCCATCCGGACGGTCCAAGTATCGTAGCAAACGGCAAGCATTCAGGCAGAACGCTGGCAGAGGTGTTGAAAGAGCATCCGGAATATCTCGGCACAAAGGTTGGAGATACAAAAGAACTGCCGGTTCTGGTTAAGTTCATTGATGCGAAAAAAGACTTGTCAGTCCAAGTGCATCCAGACGATGTCTATGCCAAGGAACACGAAGGACAGAACGGCAAGTCCGAGATGTGGTACGTCATGGATGCGGGTGAAGATGCCAGTCTTATATATGGCTTCACACATCCTGTGACAGAGACTCAGCTAAGAAATGCGGTGGAACAAGGAAGCCTGGACAAGCATCTGCAAAAGGTGAAAGTCCACAAGGGCGACATCTACTATGTCCCTGCCGGAACAGTCCATGGTATCGGTGCCGGTACACTGGTAGCTGAGATACAGGAAAGTTCAAATGTGACCTACCGTGTGTATGACTATAATCGTGTGGACAAGAATGGCCAGAAGCGCGAGCTGCACTTCGATAAGGCTGTGGAAGTCATGGATATGGGTGTTGCTCCTGACGTCAAGCAGAAACACAGGTTTATTCATTATTATCCGGGTTGTTCAAGAGAGGTTCTCTGCCGATGCAAGTATTTTGAAACAGAGCGGATTGTAGTTACAAAAGGTCTATCGTTTTCGGTCAAACCTGAGTCGTTTCAGATAATTCTCTGTCTTGACGGCGACGGACAGATTGAAACGATGGATGACACAAAGAAGCCGGTTCGGTTTCAAAAAGGCGACTGCCTGTATATCCCTGCAAGAATGGGCAGGTGCTACCTGCTCGGTGAAGCAGAGATTTTAAAGGTTAGATGTTAAAAATAAATTACGAGGAGAAAACACTATGAAGAAAGCATTGATTACTGGCATCACCGGTCAGGATGGTTCTTATCTGACAGAGTTATTGTTGGAGAAAGGATATGAAGTACATGGTATTATCCGCCGCGCTTCGGTATCAACGACTTCCCGTATTGATCATATTTTGGATAAAATCACGGTTCACGAAGGTGACCTGTCCGATTCTTCCAGCATTATTAGAATTGTGCTGAAAGTTCAGCCGGATGAGATTTATAACTTAGCGGCTCAG
>JAJQGP010000141.1 GCA_021200475.1 Lachnospiraceae bacterium | reverse complement strand
CCGATCGCTATGGAGCAGGGTCTTACATTCGCTATCCGTGAGGGTGGCCGTACTGTAGGATCAGGTCGTGTGGCTTCCATCATTGCGTAATTGAGACGTAAATGTCGAACCGTATATGAATAATAGAAGACTCAGCGGGGGGTTACTCTGCTGAGTCTTTTCCTTTTTTCGAGACTATTTTGTTTACATGAGTAAATAGATGTGTTATATTTCCCTGGAGTCTCATAAACAGAGGAGGGACATGTATGTCAGTATCAGATGCAATGGTGAAAATGATTCAGTTCTATGCACAGGGATCGGCGGCGAAGAGCCACCATGACATTAATCATTTCCAGAAGGTATGGGCATTTGCAAAAACGATCGGTGAACTGGAAGGTCTGGATGCATACACACAGGAAACCCTGGAGCTGGCGGCGATTGTGCATGATATTGCCTGCCCGCTTTGCAGAGAAAAATATGGCGATGCGGATGGAATGCATCAGGAGTTGGAAGGCCCCTCAATGGCCAGAGATTTCTATGCGGAGATGGGATTGCCGGAGACACAGCTGGAAAGGATCTGTTATCTGGTAGGGCATCATCATACGTTGGAGCCGGTCGATGGGATGGATTATCAGATTCTTCTGGAGGCAGATTTCCTGGTGAATGCGGATGAGAGTCAGGCACGAAAGGATCAGATGGTGCGATTTCGCGACAGGGTTTTTCGAACGAAGACGGGGACAGAAATGTAGAATGTCATTTATGGATTATGATCCTATTTTTTCAGGAAAACAATTGCAGCTGCTGCTTTGTGTTGCCTGAATCGTTATAAATTAGCAGTTATATGAATACAGGCAAATGGACCTGTGCAGGCAATGTTCTTAATAATTGGGCTGGGGGAAAGCTATGCGAGTTGCTGTGATTTCAGATACGCACGATGTACTTCGGGCAGAGGTTCTTGAACAGATTCGCCTGGCGGACGTAGTGATTCATGCCGGAGATATCAGCAAACCTGAGATTGTTGATCAGATAAAAGCAAATCTGTCAGAAAACAGCATTTTGTATCTGGTACGAGGCAATGCAGACGGGGATTGGGCAGTGCAAATTCCGGAGGCGCTGGAGTTTGAACTGGAGCAGGTACATTTCTTCGTGGTACATAACAGGAAGAAAGCTGTGATTCCGGAGGACTGTGATATTGTTATTTCCGGGCATACACACAGATTTCAGGAGGACATCATGGATGGGCGCTTGTGGTTGAATCCGGGTGCCTGTGGGCGAAGGCGTTTTCGTTCGGAATTGTCCATGGCTGTTCTGCAAATCAAAGGAAAGCGCTGGCAGATAGAAAAAATCACGATCGGGGCGGAAGATACGTCTTCCGGAAAGAATGAGAATCCAATGACCACGGCAGATGCGCGTCTCCGTGGAGCATATAGTGATCCGATGGAATTATCATCGGGAGCACTTCTTCTTCTGATTTCCGGGATTTTGAAAAGAATGAACAGGGGAAAGACAATTTCGCAGATTGCAGAGGAATTGAAGTTGAATGAATCTTTTGTAGAGGAAATCTGCAGGATTTATGTCACGCATCCGGGAGTGACCGCGAATGGAATATTGGATAAGCTGGAAGTAAACCGGCATATTGGAGCCTGAAGTATATTGTTTCGATACTTCCATACTTTGAATAAGCATCCTGTCATTCGTTATGGAAATACGGCCAATGGATTATGGGTGGTATGGGGGAAAATTATGTATGAGGAGTTCTATATTAAATTAAAGGATGATGAGTGGCCGCTGGACTATATCGACCATGACAGGCAGACTGTCCGGGCGATTGTATTTGACAGCGAGAATCATTTTGATTTGACGTTTTATTTTGTGAGAGCATTCCGGGATGATGATTTTGGAAAGGCTGCGATTATTGAGACATCTGGCGGCGGAGTAGAACCTGGTGAGAACTTCCCGGATGCACTCAGGCGAGAGCTTCGTGAAGAACTGGGGGCAGAGGTTGAAATTATCTGTAAGCTGGGGGTTGTCGAGGATTATTATAATCTGATTCACAGGCATAACGTAAATCATTATTATTTATGTAAAGCTATTTCCTTTGGGGAAACGAATCTGACGGAGGATGAAAGGAATGAGTTCCATCTGTCAGCCCTGAAGTTGGATTATCAGGAAGCGGTTCGTGAGTATGAACGACGTGCAGATACGAAATTAGGCAGACTTATTGCGAGAAGAGAATTGCCGGTTTTGCAGTACGCGAAAAAGGTAATCGATGGCGGTGCAGGTAGTGGTTCTGAATCATACGATAAGGTGAACTGGGTGCAGAAATGATTCCAATACAAAGTCGGCTCTTTGAGCTTCAGGATCTCAAATACGCGAATTTTCAGAGCAATCTGACGCCGACTCTTTCCAGGGAGAGATTTATTGGCGTGCGGACGCCTGCTCTTCGTGCGCTTGCAAAAGAGTATGCGAAGGCGCTGAAGGCAGTGCAAGCAGATACTGATTTCGATGCAGCAGCTGATACAGCAGATGAAATTCTCAGGTTTATGACAGATCTGCCGCATTTTTATTTTGAGGAGAATCAGCTGCACGCATTTCTGATTGCGGAGGAAAAGAATTTTACTGTTTGCCTGGAAGAATTGGAACTGTTTTTACCTTTTATCGATAACTGGGCGACCTGCGACCAGTTTTCTCCGGGTGTTTTAAAAAAGAATCCGGAAAAGCTGCTTCCCTATATCGAGCGCTGGCTTGCTTCTTCCCATATTTATACCGTACGTTTTGGAATTGGCATGCTGATGCGTTATTTCCTCGATGACCGGTTTGCAGTAAAATATGCGGAGCAGGTGGCAGCGATCCCTTCTGACAGGGCGTACTTCCGCAGTGTGGGGCAGAAGGGGCGTTCAGACGAAAATCAGTCAGGAGGTTCGGACGGAAAAGAGCCGATGGCTGGTGATCGGCCGTATTATATCAGCATGATGGCAGCCTGGTATTTTGCTACGGCTTTGGCAAAACAGTATGATTTGATTTTGCCGTTTATAGAGGAGAGACGCCTTGACCCATGGACGCACAATAAGACGATACAGAAAGCAGTCGAAAGTTACCGGATTACGCCGGAGCAGAAGGTATACCTGAAAACATTGAGGCTTCGGTCTTAAATTGAAAAGTAAATGACGGGAAAAAGATCTGAAGGGATATAACGAAAAAGAGAACGCAGTGATCCTCAATGAATGGACAGCGAATCTGGAAATGAATCAATGATACTGGCTTCTGCGTTTCTCTGATATGGGGGCATTTCACATGACTTTGAGTATCTATTTATCTTTTGTGACTTATGCTTGTGCGACTACGGTTCTGCCGGGGCCAAACAATGTCCTGCTGCTGGCAGCGGCCGGACAGTTTGGCTTTCGCCGCTGCATCAGGCTGCTTCTTGGCATCTGGAGCGGCCTGGTGACCGTGATGCTGATCGCGGGCGGGTTTTGCAGTGTTCTGGGAACGCTGATTCCGTCTATAGCGCCTGTTTTTAAGTATGTGGGAGCTGTCTATATTTTGTATCTTGCCTATAAGACCTTCCGGCGCAGTCCGATCAGGACGGAGGGACAGGACGTAGAACGTCCATTGACCTACTGGAATGGATTTCTGCTTCAGTTTCTCAATGTGAAGGTTATCATGCTGGGGCTGGCTTCTTATCCCGGGTATTTTCTGCCTTATGGCCACAGCGTCTGGCTGGTGGTTCTGTTTGCGCTGACCATGACGGCCTGCTGCGGTCTGGGCAATCTGGTCTGGGCGGCGGCGGGCAGCCTGCTTTGTCCTCTCTACAACAGGTATTATAAGGCGGTGAACAGCGTGATGGCACTGCTGCTGATTTATTGCGCTGCAAAAATTGTTTTTCTGTAACAGCTATCTTTTTTCTGGCAGAGAAAAAACCGAATTATTTTCAGAAACATGAATTTTTACCAAAAAAAACTTGACGCAGTCATTTTTCGTGTTTATAATGAAGAAAGTTTTGAAAAGTACGATAAAATGTTGCTGATGGGAAGAGTACATGAGAAGGATTCACTCAGAGAGCTGTCGGGTGCTGCGAGACAGTGTGTATCACTCATGGAAGATCGGCCCGGAGAAGCAGATGCGACAGTCTGTGTGCGTGAGGAATTCGTATATCGAATCGTCTGGTATGGAAAAGTAGTGTCTGACGGAGTGGTTCCCCGTTATCGGAGCTATAGAGAGGTCGCATTTTATGCGAAAACAGGGTGGTACCGCGGATTGTCTGTTCGTCCCTTGGTGGGATGGATGGGCATTTTTTTATCTGACAGGAAAGTTTTCCAAACTTCCCTTTTGGACAGAAATTTCTGCGAAGCAGTCGGTTTTTACATGGTATCGGTACATAGGAAAGTTTATTGTGAAAACAAGCAGGAGGTGTCTGATGAAGGTTTACCGGAAGATTATGGATGTGCTGACGATGATTGAGAACATCGTCCTGACGCTGGCATTTGTTCTGATCCTGGGACTGACATTCGGAAATGTGGTCGCGAGGAAGGTATTCCAGCATTCGTGGGGGTTTACGGAGGAGATTGTCATTGCGGTTTTTGTGCTGCTCTCTCTGCTGGCTGCGGGTGTGGCGGCCAGAAGACCAGGCGGACTGACCAGCCTGTCTCTGGTTCCGGATATGGTGGGACCGCGCGGGAAGAAGGTGCTGAATGTTCTTTCCACCATTGCGTGTGTGGCTTATTCCCTGATTCTTGCCTATGAGGGATGGGGCCGGATGAAGGCGGACAAGACCTTAAGTCCGATTCTGCATATCCCGAAGGTGATCTTCTGGTCGTTCGTTCTGATCGGCGGAATTTCACTGGCACTTCATTTTATTGAGAACTGTATTGTATACTGCAGCCAGGATCTGACAGAGAATGCTTCCGGACAGGCAACGACAGAGGAGGGGACGGAGAAATGATTACAGCGGTTTTGTTTATTTCCTTTTTTATCCTGTTGTTTATCGGGGTACCGATCGGCATCTGTCTGGGACTGAGTTCCGTTTTTACGATTCTGTTCGCGTCGAGTACACAGCTTATGTACTCCAATCTGAACCTGAGCATCATCGCCACGAACACCTATACGGGAATCTCGAAATTCCTGCTGCTGGCGATTCCGTTTTTTGTGCTGTCGGGTAATATTATGGCAAAAGCGGGCATTTCGACGCATCTGGTTCGCTTTATTGACGACTGCATCGGTCACCGTAAAGGCGGCATGGCGATCGTGTGTGTCATCGTGGCCTGCTTTTTTGGCGCGATCTCCGGTTCCGGTCCCGCAACCGTGGCCGCGCTTGGCGCTGTACTGATTCCGGCCATGATTGAGTCTGGCTTCACGGTGTCGTTTGCGGAAGCACTGATGGCTACGTCGAGCTCGATCGCGATTGTCATCCCGCCGTCAATTGCCTTTGTCGTATATGCATCGATTTCCGGTGAGAGTGTAGGCGACCTGTTTATGGCTGGTATCATTCCGGGAATTCTGATGGGCGTTGCGCTGGCGATTGTCGTTATGATTGAGGCAAAGAAAAAGAATATCCAGCCGCCCCATGAAAAGCGCAGCTGGAAAGAGCGCTGGAATAGCTTTAAGGATGCGGTCTGGGGGCTGCTGATGCCGGTGATTATTCTCGGCGGTATTTACGGCGGTATTTTTACACCGACAGAGGCCGCGGCGGTAGCCGTGGTATATGGTCTGATTGTGGGAATTTTTATTTACCGGCAGATTCGCCTTAAGGAGCTGTTTGAGATTTTTGTGGATTCGGCAAAGACGAGCGGCAGCATCATGCTGATTGTCGCCTCGGCTTCCCTGTTTTCCTACTGTTGTACGCTGTTTGGCATTTCTTCCGCCGCGCAGGCGCTGCTGACCAGTGTATCCACGAACCGGGTGGTGTTCCTGATCATTGTCAATATTATTCTGCTTATTGCGGGCTGCTTTATTGACGCAAACTCTGCAATGTACATTTTCGTTCCGGTCATGCTGCCCGTGGCGAAGTCCCTTGGGTATGACCCGGTGGCATTTGGCATTATGATCACCGTCAACCTGGCCATCGGACAGGTAACACCGCCGGTAGGCGTCAACCTCTTTGTCGCCATGGGGCTGCGGATCAAAAACGCGGCTGCCTCACTGGTCTCCGGCAGGGAAGAATATTACCATGTGACACTGCCCATGATTTCGAAGGCAGTCCTTCCGATGATCATCGCCTGCCTGATCGTGCTGCTGCTGCTTACCTACATTCCGCAGATCAGTCTGCTGCTGTAGACGATGTGTGCTTTGCTGATATTGCGGCACGCGCAATTGCGGGAATGCTTTATGCTTGATGTTTATGGCTGACAGAGCTGTATACATATATTTTTATAACGATTGGGACAGCAGGCCACAGGTCTGAGCCAGGATACGGCCGATAGCTGTTCTGAACGGTACCCATATTTCATTCACAGGAGGAAGAATCATGAAGAACTGGAAAAAAGCACTTTCCTTATGTCTCGCTGCGGCGATTCTCTCACCGGGCACGCTCGCTTCGGCAGAGTACGCGGACTATGAAGCCTCGGACGTGTACGTCGCTTCTGAGGAGGCGGCGGTCTACACAGGTACAGACGAGTGGCCGGTTACCGTGTGGAACTACACCTGCTCCACCGGCGACACATCAACCTGGGCACAGGCTGGCTATTATTTTAACGCATTGATGCAGGAATCCACAGACGGCGCGGTTATGGTCAATGTGTATGCTGCGGACCAGCTTACCAATGGCTCTCAGACCGACGGCATCCAGGCGCTGATGGACGGAGCGACGATTCAGGTATCCATGCACTCAAACCTGATCTATGCAAACTTTGATACCCGTTTCAATGTAGTTTCTCTGCCGTATCTGTTTGAAGATTATGACGACGTGGACGCGGCAATGGCCGGCGAGGGCGGAGAAGCGCTGAAGGAAGTGCTTGCGGAGTACGGACTGGTTTGCGAAGGCATCGGTGAAAACGGCTTCCGTCAGATCACCAATTCCAAGAAAGCCATCACCACCGTATCGGACCTGGCTGATATCAAGATGCGTATATGCTCCAACGATCTGTGCGCAGAGGTTTACAGTGAGTGGGGCTGCGATGCGACCGTTATGAACTGGTCCGAGACCTATACGGCGCTGCAGCAGGGCACGGTAGACGGTGAGGAGAACCCGGAGACCGCTATCGCTTCGAACTCTGTACAGGATGTGCAGGATTACATTTCTCTGTGGAACGCTTACTACGACTGCCTGTTCTTCTGCATCAACCAGTCTGCGTATGATCAGTTCACAGACGAGCAGAAGGCTGTCATCGATGAAAATGCCGCCAAGGCAGTTGCTTACCAGATTGCAATCAACCGTGAAAACGTAGAAGAGCTGGTTGCTGAGTGGACCGAGTCCGGCGCGATGGAAGTTACCACACTCGACGAGATCGACTCTGATTCTTTCAAAGAGGCTTGCTCCGGAGCGGAGGACTGGTACATCAGCCAGCTGACTGCCAACGGTATGAGTGAGGAAGAGGCACAGGCTACATCGACGCCTTCAAGACGGCGGAGTAATTGCCGTGTGACAGGGAATCGTTAATAGACAATTGAGCCAGGCACATGGCAGATCACCTCTGTTTCATGCGCCTTTTTTCGTTTTCAAATTGGTAACTATTCAGAACAGCAGGCCGCAGGTCTACGCTCCGCTTCGGTCGTCGCT
>JAJQGP010000127.1 GCA_021200475.1 Lachnospiraceae bacterium | reverse complement strand
TGCATTTCTGGTGGTCTCCGCCACTACGATTCCTACAGTAGATTTACGCCGTCAATAAAGATTGTTAAATGGATTTTATCATAGGGAAGGTATATAATCAAGCTGTTAACCCAGGTGGATTCTGAATTGACAGGCAAGGGGCTATTGCAGATCATACCCTGAACACGCAGCAAATGTGCGTTCGGTTTGCAAACGATAACGGCGGGGTATGAGTCACAGGCCTTTGCAGTACAGGCAGAGCGGAATCTTCAGCAGGAAAAGGAGTCAGGAGGATGAACGTTATAGTGATTGGCGGCGTAGCCGCCGGAACAAAGACTGCCGCTAAGCTGATGCGTGAGGATCGCAGCGCGAAAGTAACTGTTTACACGAAAAGCGAAGACATCTCCTATGCGGGCTGCGGCCTGCCCTATTATGTGGGCGGCGGTATTGAGACGCGGGAGGAACTGATCGTGAATACGCCGTCGAGTTTTACAGGGCTGACAGGCGTAAAAGTGCGCACCGGGATGGAGGCGGTTTCGGTCAATGCGGATGAGAAGACCGTTGCTTTCGCAAATGGTGAGATTGTGTCGTACGATAAGCTGGTGATTGCTACGGGTGCGGTACCTTTTGTACCGAACGTGCCGGGCAGAGAGCTGCCGGGCGCTTTTACGATGCGCAGCCCGGATGATGCGATTGGTCTTCGCGATTATGTGGAGAAAAATGGCTGCCGCAGTGCGGTGGTTGTGGGAGCCGGGTTTATCGGATTGGAGATTGCGGAAAATCTGATGGCCAGAGGATTGAGAGTCACGGTTGTGGATATGGCGTCTCAGGTTATGCCGAATCTGTTTGATCAGGAGATGGCTGCGTACATACGTCGGAAGCTACAGGAGAAGGGGATGCGTATTGTCACAGGCGCAGGAATCGAGGCTGTGTCAGGACAGGAAAAGGCAGTGGGTGTCCGCACGAGTGTTGGCAGCTTTGACGGAGATCTGGTTGTATTGGCGATCGGTGTCCGTCCGGCGACGGAATTTCTCGCTGATTCCGGGATTGAGAGAAATCGTGGGACGATTGTTGTGGATCAGTATCAGCAGACAAATCGGAAGGATGTCTACGCGGTTGGCGACTGCACACAGGTGTTCAACCGTCTGACCGGAAAGCCACAGTGGTCCGCGATGGGATCTACGGCCAATATCACTGGCCGTGCGCTGGCCAGGAATCTGACGGGCACAAAGGCAGCTTATGGCGGTTGCCTTGGCACCGGGGTTGTGCGGCTGGCAGATGATTTGAACGCAGGGCGGACGGGACTTACAGAAGCACAGGCAAAGGATGCAGGGTATGATGTCATTACGGCTACCTGTGTTACAGATGACAAGGCACATTATTACCCGGGCGCCTCTGTCTTTGTCACGAAGCTGGTCGCGGACAAAACGACTCACGTGCTGCTGGGCATCCAGGTACTCGGCGCGGGTGCAGTGGACAAAATGGTAGATATTGCGGTTACCGGCATTTCCGCAGGTCTGAAGCTGGAGGAGTTTGACACGCTGGACTTTGCTTATGCGCCGCCGTTTTCGACTGCCATCCACCCATTTGTACAGGCCTGCTATATCCTGGAAAATAAGATCAATGGAGCGTATGAGAGCTTCACACCGGCGGAATACGCCGCAGGAAAGGCAAAGGGATACCGTGTGATTGATGTTCATCCGGCTCCGGCCATCCCCGGTGCCAGGTGGGTGAATCTCTCGGAGGTTGGCGGACCCGTCAGCAAAGCAGGCACAGTGGATACCGATGACGGGGCAGACCAGAAGGATGGGAATACCGAAACGGTAAAAGGACTTGAAGGGATTGCGAAGGATGAGAAGCTGCTCCTGGTCTGTGCGAAGGGAAAGCGTGGCTATTTTCTTCAGAACCGTTTGAAAGCTCTGGGATACACGAATACGCGCGCACTGGAAGGCGGCGCCTTTGTAAATACTGTAAAGGTGGAATTTTCCGGTACGCTGCCGCCGGAAGAAATCAAGCGGGTGAAAGGGCTTGGCTGTCTGCAGGATAAGCGTTACCCGGATGTGTTTAATGTCCGCGTAATTACGCGCAACGGGAAGATCACTTCGGAAGAACACCGGGTGATTGCAGAGGCTGCGGAACGCTTTGGCTCCGGTGCAGTGACGATGACGACCCGTCTGACCCTGGAAATTCAGGGCGTGAAGTATGCGAATATTCAGCCGCTGATTGACTTTTTGAACGAGCATGGACTTGCCACCGGCGGGACTGGTTCTCTGGTGCGTCCGGTTGTCTCCTGTAAAGGTACAACCTGTCAGTATGGCCTGATTGATACCTTTGGACTTTCTGAGCGTCTGCATGAGAAGTTTTATGTGGGATATCATGGCGTTACGCTGCCGCATAAGTTTAAGATTGCGGTTGGCGGCTGCCCGAACAACTGTGTGAAGCCGAATCTGAACGACCTGGGAATTGTCGGGCAGAGAGTGCCGATGGTAGATTACAGCAAATGCCGAGGCTGCAAGAAGTGTAAGGTAGAGGCTTCCTGTCCGATTCATCATGCGAAAGTGGTGGATGGCAGGATTCAGATTGACCCAAATGTCTGCAACAACTGTGGCCGCTGCAAGGATAAATGTGTATTTGGAGCGCTGGAGTACCAGGATGGATACCGTATATACATCGGCGGGCGCTGGGGCAAAAAGATTGCGCACGGTGAGCCGCTGCCACGGATCTTCACTTCTGAGGATGAAGTGGTGGAGGTCGTCGAAAAGGCGATCCTGCTGTTCCGTGACGAGGGGCAGACCGGAGAGCGCTTCGCTGACACAGTGACCAGACTTGGATTCGACGTAGTCAGCGAGAAGCTGCTGGAAGGTAAAATTGACAAGACAGCCATCCTGCAAAAGACGGTGAAGGGCGGCGCTACCTGCTAGAAGTCCTTCCCGCACTGTTCACAGTGATATTTATTGATTTTGTCTTTTTTGGCGAAGAGCTTTCTGCGGATTTTCTGTGTGCCGTAGGAGCCGCACCAGGGACAGCGGATGACCGGCGGCATCGAGGGGTTCTGCCCCATGAGCCGTCGGTTTTCTTCTGCATAAATCGAGGTGGTGCGATAAGAGTCCCAGTCAAAGGCAGGGTCTTTTTTCACTACCTCGTCGATAAAGGGTTGACAGTAGTCTTCCCACTGATGAAAAAACTGTTCTTCCGTAATCTCACCACTGGTCTGTTTTTTCTGGAATTCTTCTCTTTTGGCGCTTGTGATGCCGTAGGAGGAGTCAATCTCTTTGCATTCTGTATGACCACAGTGCGGGCAGGTCCAGGTGCGCGGCAGAGGACCGGCCTGGAGCAGACCACATTTCGGGCAATAAAGCCAGTTTGATGCCATATATTTATCATGTGCCATAAAATCACCTCGCATAAATTTTCTTACAGTATAGCTCGCTCACATTTATTTTGCAAGCGGTTTGGAACCGTCAGATTCTTACCTTTTTGTAAACTGGTTCCTGTTCACAACCTGAGCACGGCACAATCTGAAAACAGCCAGGCAGACACACCGCAGAAAAGAATGTGTCTGCCTGGCCAGGAAGGATGGAGGAGGCTTTCAGATCAGCCTTTTGTTGCCTTTAGATAGCCATTTATATCGGACAGGCCTTTGAATTTCTCATAATTGTCACCGTGCACCAGGACGAGCGTCGGTGCCTGCCGGATGCCATATTTGTTGACCAGGGAGATGTTTTCATCGGCGGTCAGCTTCACATAGGAGACGGCATTCTGATCCAGCAGAGAAACAGCAGCCTTGCAGTTCGGGCAGGAGGAGCTGACAAAGAGCAGCGTTTTTGACATTGGCGCATCTGCTGCCGCAGCCGTATCGGCCGGGGCAGACGCTGCTTCTGCAAATGCTGTCTGGCCAGTCGCTTTTCTCTCCAGTCGTGAGGCACCGATGTTGTACGTTTTACGGTCTTTGAACTCCTGTGATTTCCCGTCATTCCAATTCTGCACCGGGCGGTAGTAGCCAGTGATGCGGCTGTAGACCTCTGTCTTTTTGCCGCAGTGCGGGCAGACATAAACCTCACCGGGCAGATAACCGTGCTCACTGCATACGGAGTAGGTCGGGCTGATGGTGTAGTAGGGAAGCTTATAGTTCTCCGCAATCTTGTGTACCAGAGAAGCGGCCGCTTTCCAGTCAGGCAGCTTTTCACCCAGGAACGCATGAAATACAGTACCGGAGGTGTAGAGTGTCTGCAGCTCGTCCTGCACATCCAGTGCTGAGAAAATATCATCCGTATAGCCGACCGGAAGATGACTGGAGTTCGTGTAGTAGGGCGTACCATTCTCGTTTGCGGTGATGATGTCCGGGAATTCTTCTTTATCATGCTTTGCAAAACGATAAGTCGTGGATTCCGCAGGCGTCGCTTCCAGATTGTAGAGGTCGCCATACTGCTCCTGATAATCAGAAAGGCGAGTACGCATATGGTTCAGCACGTCCCTGGCGAAGGCCTGTGTCTTTGCGTGGGTCAGATCCTGACGCAGCCACTTTGCGTTCAGCCCGGCTTCATTCATGCCGATGAGGCCGATGGTGGAAAAGTGGTTGTCAAAGTTGCCGAGGTAACGTTTGGTGTAAGGATACAGTCCTGCGTCCAGAAGCTTTGTAATGACGGTACGCTTTGTCTTTAAGCTGCGCGCGGCTATGTCCATCAGCCTGTCCAGACGGGTATAGAAATCAGCTTCGTCCGCGGCCAGGTAAGCAATGCGGGGCAGATTGATGGTGACAACACCGACCGAACCGGTCGATTCGCCGGAACCGAAGAAGCCACCGGATTTTTTACGCAGTTCGCGCAGATCCAGGCGCAGGCGGCAGCACATAGAGCGGACATCACTCGGTTCCATATCAGAATTAATATAGTTAGAAAAATACGGGGTGCCGTATTTGGCAGTCATTTCAAAGAGGAGGCGATTGTTTTCTGTCTCACTCCAGTCGAAGTCTTTTGTAATGGAATAGGTCGGAATCGGATATTGGAATCCGCGGCCGTTGGCGTCGCCTTCAATCATGATCTCGATAAAAGCTTTGTTGATCATGTCCATTTCCTTCTGGCAGTCGCCGTAGGTGAAATCCTGTTCTTTGCCGCCGACGATTGCGGGCAGATTCTTAAGGTCATTTGGAACCGTCCAGTCCAGCGTGATGTTGGAGAACGGCGCCTGAGTGCCCCAGCGGGAAGGCGTATTGACGCCATAGACAAAGGACTGGACGCACTGCTTGACATCCTTCTGTGACAGATGATCGGTGCGTACAAATGGTGCCAGATAAGTATCAAAAGAAGAGAATGCCTGAGCGCCGGCCCATTCATTCTGCATGATACCGAGGAAATTCACCATCTGATTGCACAGTGTACTCAGGTGGCTCGCGGGGGAAGAGGTAATCTTTCCGGGAACCCCGCCGAGACCTTCCTGAATAAGCTGTTTGAGACTCCACCCTGCGCAATAGCCGGTCAGCATCGACAGGTCGTGCAGGTGAATCTCAGCTGAGCGGTGTGCGTCGGCGATTTCTTTGTCATAGACTTCGCTCAGCCAGTAGTTGGCTGTGATTGCGCCGGAGTTGGACAGAATCAGTCCGCCCACGGAATAGGTGACCGTAGAATTCTCCTTTACGCGCCAGTCGTTGATCTGGAGATAGTCATCCACCAGGTCTTTGTAATTGAGCATGGTGGAATTGATGTTGCGCAGCTTTTCACGCTGCTTGCGATATAAAATATAGGATTTGGCCACATCGGCATAGCCTGCTTCGGACAGGACTTTCTCCACGCTGTCCTGAATGTCTTCGACAGAAATGTAGCCGTCCTTTATTTTCTCTTCAAAATCGGCAGTGGTGCGCAGCGACAGCATATCGATGATGCTGGGGTGATACTGCTTCCCTTCGGCGTCAAAGGCTTTTGTGATCGCCACACTGATTTTATGAATATGGAATTCGGCGATGGAGCCGTCACGTTTTTTTACCTGGTACATAAAAACCTCCATGTTTGAAACGAATGAAAGATACACAAATGCCTGGAGCTGAAAATTGCCGTGCAGGGACACGGCCGTTTTCAGCGTGAGCAAATGCATTGTAGCACATATGAAAAAGAAAATCAACATCTAGTTGAGATGATTGAACATGTATACAAAATATGGTGGACAGGGGTGCTGCGCTGTCGGGGAGAATTCGATGGAATGGTTCAGAACATGGTTTTGTTCCTGCCGCGGAGGACATAGGAAAACGAGTATCTTGTTTCTGCTGTGAGAAAAAATGCGCTGTCATACACCGCGCAGCGCTACCTCCCGCACGTAAGGCTGCATCAGCGCTGCATAATGGCGCAGGTCTTCTTCCCTGGGGGCGTGAAGACCCGTTCTTAAAACCGTATCCCGGTCAACAAAGCATTGTAAGAAATAGCGCTTTGCGCCGCAAATCCACTGACCGATTTCGGGAAAAACCGCGTCGTCATGGAATTCTGCTACTACGGTAGTGCGAAATTCGTAGTCAACCGTTCCGTTCATGAGAAGAGAAGCGCTTCGGCGAACGTTGGAAAGGTCAAAACCTGGTTTGCCAATGGTCTCGCTGTATCGCGAGGGGGCATTTTTGATATCCATCGCCACATAGTCAACCAGACCCATTTCCAGAAGCGTGGAAAGCAGGTCGGGATGGTTCCCATTTGTGTCCAGCTTGATGGAAAATCCCAACTCATGGATTTGCGTCAGAAATTCTGGCAGGTCATGATGCAGCGTGGGCTCTCCGCCGGTGACCGCCACACCGTCAAGCAATCCGCGGCGTTTTTTCAGAAAAGAAAAGAAATCTGCCGCGGAGATTGCTTCGGGAGGAATCGTTCGCGACAGCTTATTCTCATTGATTCCGGGAACGGTTCCTGCAAAGTCAGAAAAGTCAGAACCCTTGCAGGAGTCGTTCCCGATCAGTTCACTGTTGTGACAGAAAGGGCAACAGAAATCACACCCGCCCAGAAAGACTGTGCAGGCGACTTTACCGGGGTAATCCAGTAATGTCAATTTCTGTAAACCATAAATCTTCATGCTTATTTTTTGTTCTCCAGTTCTGCTTTTTTCATCGCACGTACCTTTAATGGCAGACCGAACAGGGTGATGAATCCGCTCGCGTCATGATGGTCATACAGATCGCCCGTGGTAAAGGAAGCCAGGGATTCGTTGTAGAGGGAGTACGGAGAGGTCGTCCCGGCTTTGATGATGTTGCCCTTATAGAGCTTGAATTTCACTTCACCGGTCACATCCTTCTGTGTCACATCGACGAATGCCTGGATCGCCTCACGCAGCGGGGTAAACCACTTGCCTTCGTACACGACCTGCGCGAACTGGCTGCCGAGCTTTTTCTTTGTCTCAAGCGTCTCACGGTCGAGAATCAGCTCTTCCAGCTGCTCATGCGCGGCCATGAGGATTGTGCCGCCTGGTGTCTCATATACGCCGCGGGACTTCATGCCGACTACGCGGTTTTCCACGATATCAACGATGCCAATGCCGTGTTTGCCGCCGAGCGCGTTCAGCTCTTTGATGATCTCGGATACTTTCATCTCACGGCCATTCAGAGTTTTCGGAATACCGGCCTCAAATGTCATAGTGACATACTCGCCCTGCTCCGGCGCCTTCTCCGGTGTCACACCGAGCACCAGCATACGATCGTAGTTTGGCTCATTTGCCGGATCCTCAAGCTCCAGACCTTCATGGCTGATGTGCCAGAGGTTGCGGTCGCGGCTGTAGCTGGAATCCGCGGCAAACGGAAGATGAATGCCGTGCTGCTCACAGTAAGCAATCTCGTCCTCGCGGGACTGCATCGTCCACACATCCGTCATTCTCCACGGAGCGATGATTTTGATATCCGGAGCGAGTGCCTTGATCCCGAGTTCAAAGCGAATCTGGTCATTGCCCTTGCCGGTCGCGCCATGACAGATCGCCACCGCATTTTCCTTGCGCGCGATCTCTACCAGCTTTTTGGCGATTGCGGGACGGGCCATCGAAGTGCCAAGCAGATATTTGTGCTCGTATACCGCGCCGGCCTTGACGCAGGGCATCACAAAGTCATCGCAGAATTCATCAACGATGTTTTCAATATATAATTTGGACGCACCGGAGAGCTTCGCACGCTCGTCCAGGCCATCCAGTTCATTCCCCTGTCCGACATCAATGCAGCAGCAGACGACATCGTAATCAAAATTTTCTTTCAGCCACGGGATAATGGCAGTGGTGTCCAGACCGCCGGAATACGCGAGAACTACTTTTTCTTTCATAATACATTTCCTCCTCACAGGTGTTTACGGGAAACGAAGCAATCCTGTTTCCTTTCGTGTACTATACCGCAACTGAGAAGATTATGCAAGCGGGAAAATGCATTGAAACATAAAAAAATGAATAATATACAAAAAAATACAGATGATTTTCCCAAGAAAAAGTGAAAAAAGTGTTGCATAATATACAATGATAATGTATAATTATGCAATCTCAAAAACGCTTTACATTTTTTGGGCACGGGAGTATAGTGTACTGGCGGTTTCTGTTCTTATTCCGATTACGCATTTTCTGCGCGGTCAGGGTATGCTTCAGAAACGATTGGCGTGGAAGAGGATTTTTTATATGTTGTTATGAAGGAGTCTGTGAAAATGATAAAAGCAGGTATTATCGGAGCAACCGGATATGCGGGGGGCGAGCTGGTACGCCTTCTTCTTGGACACCCGGATGTACAAATTGTCTGGTATGGTTCGCACAGTTATGTGGATCAGAACTATGCGTCCATCTATCAGAATATGTTTCAGCTTGTGGATGCGAAATGCATGGATGATAATATGGAGGAGCTGGCGGATCAGGCCGATGCGATTTTTACCGCGACGCCGCAGGGGCTGTGTGCGTCTCTGGTCAATGAGGGGATTCTCTCACGGGCAAAGGTGATCGACCTGAGCGCGGATTTTCGGCTGAAGGACGTAAAAATATATGAGAAATGGTATGGGATGACACATAAGGCACCGCAGTTTATCGATGAGGCGGTGTATGGCCTTTGCGAGATCAACCGGGAGCAGGTACGGAATGCGCGGCTGATCGCCAATCCGGGCTGTTATCCGACTTGCAGCACCCTTTCGATCTACCCGCTGGTAAAGGAGGGACTGATCGACCCGGCGACGATTATTATTGACGCGAAATCCGGCACATCCGGTGCAGGACGTGGGACGAAGACGGATAATCTTTACTGTGAGGTAAATGAAAATATCAAAGCCTATGGGGTGGCGACCCATCGGCATACGCCGGAGATTGAGGAACAGCTTGGCTATGCGGCGGGGAAGCCTGTTGTACTGAATTTTACTCCACATCTGGTACCGATGAATCGGGGCATTCTGATTACCGCGTATGCTTCTCTGACGAAGACGATCACGTACGAAGAAGTGAAAGCCGTCTACGATCGTTATTATAATAAGGAATATTTTGTGCGTGTTCTGGAGAAGGATGTCTGCCCGCAGACGAAGTGGGTAGAGGGCAGTAATTTTGTGGACGTCAATTTTAAAATTGATCCGCGGACAAACCGAATCATCATGATGGGAGCGATGGACAATCTGGTAAAGGGCGCGGCGGGACAGGCTGTACAGAACATGAATCTGGCATTTGGACTGGATGAAGCAGAGGGACTGCGGCTGGCGCCGATGTTTCCGTAAAAGACAGGCCGATATTGGTCACATTGGTAGTGGTTAAAATAACGTGAATTGGTCTGGGCATGACCTGAAACGACAGACCAGAGCGAAGAACATCGGATTCCGGATACGGAAGTGGCAGCAAAGATGGGAGGACATTCATGCAGAAGATAGCAGGCGGCGTGACAGCCGCAAAAGGATTTTGCGCAACCGGCATTGCGGCCGGAATCAAAAAAAGCGGCAAGGATATGGCTATGGTTTACAGTGAGACGGCCTGCCGCGTGGCGGGGACCTTTACGACCAATCTGGTAAAGGCGGCCCCGGTGAAGTGGGATCAGTGTATCGTAAAAGGTCTGCCGGTCACAGAACCGGCTGGAAGCGCTGTCAGTGAGGGCGAAGCCTGCAATGACCGAACCGCTCATGCGGTCGTAGTAAACAGCGGCGTAGCAAATGCCTGCACCGGAGCGGAAGGTTATGGCTATTGCCGCGATACAGCAGCGAAGGCGGCGGAGCTGTTTGGCATTCGTGAAAACCAGGTACTGGTCGCCTCGACTGGCGTGATCGGACAACAGGTGCCCATCACAAAGATTTGTGCGGGCATTGACACCATGAAGCCGCTTCTTTCAGGGGATGCGGAAGGCGGTATTCTTGCGGCGGAAGCGATTATGACTACGGATACGGTGAGAAAAGAGGCTGCCGTGCAGCTGGAGCTTGGCGGAAAAACGGTGACCGTGGGCGGTATGTGTAAGGGCAGCGGTATGATTCATCCGAATATGTGCACCATGCTGAGCTTTATCACAACAGATGCGAATATTTCACAGCAGCTGCTGCAGAAAGCGCTCAGCGCGAGCGTATCGGATACTTACAATATGGTTTCTGTGGACGGGGATACATCGACGAACGATACCTGCCTGGTATTGGCAAACGGCCTGGCGGGAAACCCGGAAATCACAGAAGAGGATGCGGATTACACGGCGTTTTTTGAGGCATTGAATGAGGTAAATACCTGCCTGGCAAAGAAGATGGCGGCGGATGGCGAGGGCGCGACGGCAATGTTTGAAGTAAAGGTTGTCGGAGCCGAGAGTAAGGAGCAGGCTGTGACAATCAGTAAATCGGTGGTTTCCTCCAGTCTTGTGAAGGCCATGATTTATGGGCATGACGCGAATTGCGGGCGCATTCTCTGCGCAATGGGATATTCAGGTGCACAGTTTGACCCCGATAAAGTAGATGTCTGGTTCGAGAGTGCGGCGGGAAAACAGAAGATCATCGAAAATGGCGTACCGACCGATTACAGTGAGGAAGAGGCCACCCGAATCCTCTCAGAGAGCGCTGTGACTGCGATCGCAGACATCAAAATGGGTGATGCGGAAGCGACGGCGTGGGGATGCGATCTGACCTACGACTATATCAAAATTAATGCGGACTATCGCAGCTAAATGTGCGTTTGTAACTGTGAAGGTACTGAACAGTTACGTGCGTTTCATCTCGGATGACGGAAAGGACTGTAAACATGGAATCAACAGAAATGGAGCTTTGGCTTCAGAAAGCAAGTGTCCTGATAGAGGCACTGCCTTATATTCAGCGCTTTCAGGGAAAGACTATTGTCGTGAAATATGGTGGAAGCGCAATGGTGGATCATGAGCTGAAAAAGAGTGTGATTCGTGACGTTGCGCTGTTAAAGCTGGTTGGCTTCCGGCCGATTATTGTACATGGCGGCGGCAAGGAGATTACAAAATGGATTAATAAGCTGGGCCTGGAGACAAGTTTTGTCAATGGACTGCGCGTCACAGATAAGGACACGATGGAGGTCGTGGAAATGGTGCTGAACCGGATCAATAAAGGCCTTGTGTCGATGATGGAAAAGACTGGCCTGAAGGCGGTCGGTATCAGCGGGAAGGATGGCTCGGTACTGCGAGTGGACAAAAAGCTCTCAGGCGGCAAAGACATCGGCTATGTCGGCGAGGTGAAGGAAGTCAATACCGAGCTCCTTGACACCTTGCTGGACAACGATTTTATTCCGGTGATCTGCCCGATTGGTTCGGACGACCAGTACCATTCTTACAATATCAATGCGGATGATGCCGCCTGTGCGATTGCGAAAGCGGTTAAGGCAGCGAAGCTGGCGTTCCTGACAGATATAGAAGGGGTTTACCGGGATCCGCTGGATCACACCTCTTTAATCAGTGAGCTGACCATTCCGGAAGCCAGAGCCTTTCTGGCAAGCGGAAACGCCGGCGGCGGTATGCTGCCGAAGCTTCAGAATTGTATTGCGGCGATTGAGGGAGGCGTATCGAGAGTGCATATTCTGGACGGCCGAATTGAACATTGTCTGCTGCTGGAGTTTTTTACCAACAAGGGAATCGGCACCGCAATTATCGGCGACCGGGAGGAGCGCTATTATCACGAGAGCTGACGGGACAGGGCAGAAACGCCGGCAGCATGGAAGAGATGGAAGGAGAAGAAAATGACCAGTCAGGAATATATGGATTTGACAGAGCAGCATGTGCTTCACACGTACAATCGGTTTCCGGTGGTGTTTGAGAGAGGGGAAGGGGTATACCTGACCGATGTGGACGGAAAGGACTATCTGGACTTTGGCGCCGGAATCGCGGTTTTTGCGCTCGGATACGGCAATCAGGCGTATAACGAAGCGCTGAAGACGCAGATTGATAAGCTGATCCATACCTCAAATCTGTTTTACAACGAGCCTCTTCCGGAGGCGGCTGCGAAGCTGGCGAAGGCGAGCGGCATGGACAAGGTATTTTTTACCAACAGCGGCACAGAGGCGATTGAGGGTGCGCTGAAGGCGGCGCGGAAATATGCCTATTTAAAAAAGAATACGGCCGGGAAAAACGCAGCGGAGGATGAGACTGCTGAGGCCAATTATGAGATTATCGCCATGGAGCATTCCTTTCATGGCCGGAGTGTCGGCGCACTGTCTGTGACGGGAAATCCGCATTATCAGGAGGCATTCCGTCCGCTGATGGGCGGGGTGAGATTTGCGAAATTCAATGATCTGGAGAGCGTGAAAGCACAGATCACAGCGCATACCTGCGCGATCATTCTGGAAACGGTGCAGGGCGAGGGGGGAATCTATCCCGCGGAGCCGGAATTTTTGCGCGGCGTGCGCGCTCTGTGCGAGGAAAAGGATATTCTGCTGATTCTGGATGAAATTCAGTGCGGCATGGGGCGCACCGGGAGCTGGTTTGCCTGTCAGCAGTACGGTGTGCAGCCGGACATTATGACCTGTGCGAAGGCGCTTGGCTGCGGCGTGCCGGTGGGGGCATTTTTGCTGAATGAAAAGACGGCAAAGGCTTCTCTGGTTCCCGGAGATCACGGAACGACCTATGGCGGCAATCCATTTGCCTGTGCTGCCGTGTCAAAGGTATTTGATCTTTTTGAAGAGCTTCACGTGATCGATCATGTGCGGGAGTTAACCCCTTATCTGGAACAGAGGCTGGATGAGCTGGTGGAAAAATATGATTTCCTGACCGCACGGCGGGGCAAAGGATTTATGCAGGGACTGCTGGTCGAGGGACGCCCGGTCGGTGAGATTGTGAGCAAATCGCTCGAAAACGGACTGGTGGTTTTAAGCGCAGAGGGCAATGTACTGCGTCTGGTACCGCCTCTGGTGATTGAGAAAAAGGATATTGATGAGATGGTAGTGCGGCTGGAAGCATCCTTTTGACAGTAACCGTGCATATTTTTTCTGAAAACTGTGCATACTCCTGCCAGAACAATCATATGGGACGGTGACAGATAACTGAGATTTCTCATGTCGCCGGGCCTGGATGCAGGAGGGAATTATGTGGGGAATTCTGATCGCGCTGCTTTCTGGTGCGCTGATGAGTATACAGGGTGTGTTTAATACGGAAATGACAAAGCAGACGAGTCTCTGGCTCTCGTCTGCTTTTGTGCAGCTGACCGCTTTGCTTGTCTGTATTCTGGCGTGGCTGTTCACCGATCGGACGAATGTGGCCAGGCTGGGGCTGGTGGAGCCGAAATATATGCTTCTTTCCGGCGTGATCGGCGCATTTATTACCATAACAGTAGTGAAGGCGATGGGAAGCCTGGGCCCCGCGCGCGCAGCCATGCTGATTGTTGTTGCACAGCTGATTGTTGCGTATGGGATTGAGCTGCTGGGACTGTTTGGAGTAGAAAAGCAGCCGCTGGAAGGGCGGAAGGTCTTTGGTATGCTTTTGACAGTTATTGGAATTGTAATATTTAAATGGTAAATTTTCTTTCATCTGTAAAAAATCTGTTGCAAAGTATTTCATTTTTCGTTAAAATAAGGAACGTATACGGGAAAACAGTGGCTTTGGCCGCATGGGTATATGTTATGGAAAAAAAGAGGGCTGGCTACAGCCCTGTTATGCGTTGTCCTGACTGGAGCGTCAGGCTGTGGAGAGCGTGGTACGCTTTATACGGCGGGACTGACCGTGGAAACGGAATCCACAGTGGAAAATCTGCTCTCTTTGGCAGAAACAGAATCGGCAGAGGAAGATACATGTTCTCCGGCAGAGACAGAATCCGCACAGGAAGGTGCACTCTCTTTGGCAGAGACGGAAACCGAGGCGATTCTTGGTTATGTTTACGTCTGCGGCGCAGTGAAGGAACCTGGTGTGTATCCGATCAGGGGCGATATGCGTGTCTGTGACACAATTGCGCAGGCGGGCGGTTTTTCCCTGGGAGCGGATGAGGAGTGGCTGAATCAGGCGGCGGCAGTCAGGGATGGACAGAAGCTTTATGTTTATTCGACAGAAGAGACAGCGCTGCTGAAGGCTTCCGGCGCGTCAGCGGAAGGGATGAGCAGTGAAACAGCGGGCATGCTCTCAGAGGGAGACTATACTGCGGATGAGGCAGTGTCGGCCGGGAGCGGGGAAGCAGCAGTCACTTCCGACGGTAAGGTCAATCTGAATACAGCGACAGCCCAGGAACTGATGACGCTTCCCGGGATCGGTGAGGCAAAGGCCGCTGCGATTCTTGCGTATCGAAGCGAGCATGGAGCGTTTGCTTCGATTGAGGAGATTCAGAATATTTCCGGAATCAAGAGCGGGGTCTTCTCTAAGATCAAAGACCTTATAACCGTATAGATATTGTAAGGAGATTATTATGGCGAAAAGAGTTTTGGTAGTGGATGATGAGAAATTGATCGTTAAGGGCATCCGGTTCAGTCTGGAGCAGGATGACATGGAGGTGGACTGCGCTTACGATGGGGAGGAAGCAGTGCGGCTGGCAAGGGAAAATAAATACGACATTATCCTTCTGGATCTGATGCTGCCGAAGCTGGACGGCCTGCAGGTATGTCAGCAGATTCGTGATTTCTCCGATGTGCCGATTGTTATGCTGACGGCGAAGGGCGACGACATGGATAAGATCATGGGCCTGGAGTACGGTGCAGACGATTACATCACGAAACCCTTTAATATCCTTGAGGTCAAGGCAAGGCTGAAAGCGATTATCCGACGGACTTCCCAGAAAAATGCGGCTGAGCCGAAGGGGAAGATCGTGGAGGTGGGCGATCTCGTTCTGGACTGCGATGGCAGGAGAGTCAGTGTCGCCGGCAAAGAGGTGAACCTGACGACAAAGGAATTTGACCTTTTAGAGCTGCTTGTTTTTAATCCAAATAAGGTGTACAGCCGGGAGAGTCTTTTAAATACCGTGTGGGGGTACGAGTATCCGGGGGATGTGAGGACAGTGGATGTGCATATCCGCCGTTTGCGCGAAAAGATTGAGGCGAACCCGAGCGAACCGAAATATGTACATACGAAGTGGGGAGTGGGTTACTATTTCCAGCATTAAGCCAATCATTAAAAAATATTTAAAAAGCCTGCAGGCACGTATCTTCCTGTTTTTCATTCTGGTGGGGGTGATTCCTGTTCTTCTGATGCGCTATGCGGTTCTGACGAACTATGAGTCGCAGGCGGTTGAGCAGAAGGCCCAGCTGCTGGAGCGGCAGTGCCAGCAGATTCTGGAGCAGATCTCGGAGTCCGAATATATGCATGGGAACGATTCCGATCAGGTCGATCGGCTGATTGACCAGATGGCATCCCTGTATTCCGGGCGTTTGATTCTTGTCAACAGCAATTTTCGTATCATCAAAGACACCTATGACATCGATGTAGATAAAGTGATTATTTCAGAGGAAGTGCTTCTGACGTTTCAGGGGACGAATTCGACGAACTACGACGAAGACAACCAGTTCCTGGAAATGACGATTCCGATCGTAAACGATGATTCCGGGGAAACGGAAGGAATTATGATTATCAGTGTTCCTACGGTAGATATCGCTAATGGAAAAGCGGGCATCAGCCGGATCGTGCTGCAGCTGCAGTCATTTCTGACGATCCTGATTCTGGGGGTGGCCTTTTATGTTTCGCGGATTCTGACGCGTCCGTTTGGAAAAATCACACAGTCTCTGGAGGATGTTGCGGGTGTAAATGATGAAGAAATCTCTATCCCGGATTATACGGAGACGCAGCTTCTTGCAGAGGCATATAACCGCATGCTGAAGCGTATGAAGGCACAGGAGGATTCGCGGCAGGAGTTCGTCTCAAATGTCTCACATGAACTGAAAACGCCGATTACCTCGATGAAGGTGCTGGCGGATTCTCTTCTGGCACAGGAGGACGTGCCGGTTGAACTTTACAGGGAGTTTATGGGAGACATCGCGGAGGAAGTGGACCGCGAAAATAAGATTATTTCGGACCTGCTTTCCCTTGTGAAGATGGATAAGCGTTCTTCCGATGTCCATATTGAAGAGACGAATATCAATCAGCTGATCGAGCTGGTACTGAAAAGGCTGCGTCCGATCGCAGGAACGAAAAACGTCGATCTGGTGCTGGAGAGCTTTAAACCAATTCTCGCAGAGGTCGATGAGACAAAACTGACGCTCGCGATCTCCAATCTGATTGAAAACGGGATCAAATACAACCGGGACGGCGGATGGGTACATGTTTCTCTTAATGTGGACAGTAAATATTTTTACATCCGGGTGGATGATTCCGGAATCGGTATCCCGGAGGAATCTCAGGAGCATATTTTTGAGCGCTTTTACCGCGTAGATAAGTCGCATTCGCGGGAGATCGGCGGTACCGGACTGGGACTCGCAATCACGAGAAGCGCGGTTCTGATGCATCATGGCGCGATAAAGGTCTATAGCCGTGAGGGGGAAGGGACGACCTTCACTGTGCGGATTCCGCTGAAATATGTGCCGTGATCATGGAAATCATGACGGTTCCAAACAGCAGGCTGCAGGTCTGTGTGCCGCTGTGATTCTGAATGGTTATCAGAAATATTTTAGAGAGTTGTGTGTTCGATTCCATCCGTGAATCGAGACCATCTGCGGAGGGGTTCACGTGAAGAAAAAAAGAAGCGTTTCTTTTTGTATGCTGCTGCTTCTGACTGCCGCGCTGCTTCTTTCCGGCGGCTGCGGGAAGAAGGAAGACAGCACCAGCTATACGATTTATTATAAAAATTCATCCGGTACAAGCCTCTATGAAGTGAGCTATTCGCCTGCTGCGGAGACCTTTGATGAAATGATGACAGAGCTTATGGCGCAGATGTCGACTGTGCCGGAGGATGCGGTCTATACCAGTGTGATTCCGGAGACGGTATTGTATCAGGGCTATGAGCGCGGGATCGACGCACTCCGGATTGACTTCTCAGACGCATACTATGAGATGGACAACATCACGGAGGTTCTTTTGCGCGCAGCTGTGGTAAAGACGATTTGCCAGATCCCCGGTGTGACGAAAATCATTCTGACTGTAGATTCGGAGCAGCTGGTGGACGCGAATGGCGAGCTGGTAGCGGCGATGGATGCGGAAAGCTTTATTGATACAAAAAATGGCGGGATTAACTCCTATCAGACGACCTCCCTCGTTCTGTATTTTCCGAATGAGGATGGGACAAAACTGTTAAAAGAGGTTCGAAATGTAGATTATTCGAGCAATATGGTACTCGTTCGTGTGATTCTGGAACAGCTGATGAAAGGCTCCGATTATTCAGACCGCAGGACAGTGATGAATGCGTCGACGGAAATTCTGGATATCTCGACAAAAAACGGGGTCTGCACGATCAATTTCAGTGAGGAATTTAACCAGCAGCCGACGGAGAATCCGCCCTCTGCCACGACGGCTTTGTACGCGATTGTAAATTCCATCTGTGAGACTGCCGATGACGTTGACGGAGTGAGAATCACAATCGAGGGTTCTTCGAATGTCCTGTTCTGGGATGAGATAGAGCTGAACGAAGTATTCCTGTTAAATGAAAGCCTGATTGCGGTGGAGAGTCTGGAGTCTGAGACAGAAGAGACCGCTGCGGAAGGGAATGAGGCAGAAGGGAAACCGGAGTCGGACGGGGGTGAGGATGCTGCCGTTGTCCCTGAGGCGGTTGAGGATTCCGGGGAGGATGAGAGTGATCTGGAAACAGCGAAAGACCTGGCGGATTCGAGCGCATCGGATGCCATTATCGCGGGTGCGGATGGCTACGCTGCGGATGAGGACAGTTCTGCTGCTGGCGCAGACGGCGCGATCGCCGGAGTGACAGGTGCGGATGCGTCCGTGGAAATCCAGACAGAGTAGCAGGGAAAAAGAGAGAGATGCTTGCAACCACTATGGTTTCAACCCTGACCCCGCAGCAAGTGCGTGGTCGGGTTGTGACCAGTAACGAAATGATACCTGTTCCGGCTGAATGCAAAAGGAGAGACGTGTTCAGCCGGAAAAAGCATATACGGGAGAGAGGGTGGAGCAATGAGAAGACGGCCGCTGGCTCTGCTGTGTCTTGTGGTCGCGATCTTTTTTGGCATAACAGGATGCATACGTGGTTCCGCAAGGGATGAGGCACTCCTGGAGGTACAGGAATATCTGACCAGGGCCGCAGGTTCGGGCAATGCGCTGACAGTGGAAGGCACTGTGTCAGAGGTCAGCGCGGTATCTGAAGGCATACGCCTTTCTGTAAATCAAGTGGTTCTTTCTACAAATGACAAATCGAATGGTTCTTTATCTTCCGAATTAAAAATCGATTGTACAATTGAAACAGACCGTCTGCTGCCTGGTGACCGGATTCGTCTGACGGGCACCTGGATGCCATTTTCTGCTGCGCAGAATCCCGGTCAGTTTGATTTCAGGGAGTATTATTTTGCGAAAAATACGGTAGGAAGGCTCACTGGCGCGAATGTCACAGCTGTGCTGGAAGGGAGTTTTTCTCTGTCCCGTATGCTTGCACGGTTTCGCCGCGCTCTGCGCAATTCCTATCTTCAGATTCTGGAGGAGAAAGCGGCGCGCACCGTTTCCGCGATCAGTCTTGGCGAGAAAAGCTATATGGAGCAGGAATGGAAGCAGCTGTACCAGGAAGGCGGCATTGCGCATATTATTTCCATCAGCGGTCTTCATATCAGCATGATCGGGATAGGTATCTATCAATTGCTGCGCCGCATGCGCCTGCCATTTGTTCTGGCTGCGCTGCCGTCGGCGGCTGTGGTGGTACTGTATGCCCTGATGGCGGGTTTTGGGGTATCTGCTGTGCGCGCCTGCATCATGTTTCTGCTCTGGCTCGGATCGCAGATTGTGGGACGGAAAAATGATACCCTGACCGCCGCTGGCGTTGCGGCTGCGCTGATACTGTCTCAGGATGGACGTGTCGCCGGAAGTGCTTCTTTTCTTCTGTCATTCGGCGCAATCCTGTCAATTGCGCTGCTCGTGCCGCGGCTCCAGGAAGTCAATCCATTTCGTGCGAAAAAAGAAAAGACCGGAAGAATCGAATCCCGACCGGAAAATCAAAGAAGAGGAGCAGAGCGGGAAAAAGAGAATCCAGGGCAGGCAAAAAGGCGGAAACAGGGAGAAAATCTGTCAGAAACAGGCGGGCAGATATGGGACATGCTGTGCCAGGGCGTGGGTGTCTGGTCTGGTACATTGCCCATTACACTCTGGTTCTTTTATCAGACGGCTCCATGGAGCGTGATTGTCAATCTGGCTGTGATTCCGCTGATGTCGGCTCTGATGGGCTCTGCTCTGATTTCCTGCCTGGTGGGCCTGGTCAGCATCCCGGCGGGCACCTTTCTGGCTGCTCCTGTGTATTATCTGCTGGGTCTGTTTGAAGAACTGTGCGTGGCTGAGCAGCAGCTGCCGGGCGCACTCTGGGTCGCGGGCTGTCCAGGGGTGTGGACGGTCATGCTTTACTATGGTTTGCTGCTTGGCACGGCAGGTGTCACGCATCTTTTATTGACAGGAAAAAGCAGAAGGCGCCAGAGAGTGAACGCGAAAAAACAAATGCTGGGAGGACTGGTGTGGATTTGCGCAATCGCAGGGGGCCTCTGCCTGATGGGATTTCATCCACGCAGCGGCCTGACCGTGACCTGCATCGATGTGGGGCAGGGAGATGGTGCGCTCATTCAGCTTCCGGACGGAACGAATTGTCTGATTGACGGCGGGAGCAGCTCTGTGAGCGGGCTTTGGGAATATCGGATCAGTCAGGTGGTGAAATACTATGGGATCGGCAGGCTTGATTATGTCTTTCTATCTCATGCGGACAGTGATCACATCAGTGGGATAGAAGAATACCTCGAAGACTATTTGCCTGGCTTTGCGGGAAGCAATGCACATGGAATTACGCTGAAAAATCTCATTCTTCCGCCGACGGCAGATGCGGGGGACTTTGCTGATCTGAAGGAATATGCAGAAAAGCTGGGGATTCCTGTATTCGGCATGGAAGCGGGAGCCGCATTGGGAAGTACATCTTCCTGGTCCCTTACGTGCCTGGCGCCCGATTCCCTGGCTTTGTCCGGAGATAAGAATGAGGACTCTATGGTATTGCTTCTTCAATACGGGGCTTTCCGCATGCTTTTTACCGGAGACCTGGAGGGAGAGTCAGAGCGGACCCTCGCCTCCTCCGGCGCGGATCTTACCTGTGATGTCTTAAAGGTGGGACACCATGGCTCAAAGGGGGCATCCTCTGAAGCCTTTCTGGCGGCCGCCTCGCCAGCCTTTGGCGTGATTTCCTGCGGCGAGGATAACAGCTACGGCCATCCCGCAGCCGCAGCTGTGGAGCGTTTGCGTGCAGCCGGAATCACGCTTTACACAACCATGGACTGCGGAGCAGTGACGATACGCAGCAACGGAAGTACGTACCGGATATCGGGTTACATTACAACGGAGGAATACACGGCATAAGCGCCTGACAGAAATCGGGAAGGTACGAATCATTTCCTCACCGTTTTCATAATCGAAAGAATCCGATCAATTTTCTGGATTTCCTGTGGCGTTTTACCGACCTTGAGCACATTGATGATGGCTTCTGTCTCCGCAGAGTCAAAGGTCATCCCACCGGAATCGGACTGGGCTGCGGCCATCAGAAAAGGCAGCAGCTCATTTTGTTTTTTTTCCTGCGCCTGTTCCGCGAGAGAAGAAAGCATTTCCAATTTGGCCGGGTCAATGCCTCCGAGGGCAGGATTTTGCATCCAACTGTTATCACTCATAGCATTTCCTTTCTGTCGAGAATGAAATAAGATGATTAGGAACCGGATTCCGCACAGACCTTGTACAGTTCAATCATGCTTATCATTTGCAGTACCTGATCGATCATTTCCCGATCCTCCTCGTCACAGTACTGGCGGATATCTGCAAGGATGTCAAGGAGGGCTGACGGATTTTCCCCTTCTGCGGCTTCTTCGGATCCGCCTCCCGGAGTATTTTCCGTCGTTGTTTCCTGTATGGCGCATTCCTGAAAGCCTTCGTTCGCCTGCATGTTGGACTCATTATCTGCATCGGTGCCGCGATGGATAAAATCGGCAGCGTGATTATAATAATCGACAACGTTTCGTATTTCGATGGTCTTGATCAGGATGGAAAAGCTTCTCTGACGGTTCATCGGGAGATGGGGAAGAAGCGCTTTCAGCAGCTGCATGTGATGCTGATTGGCAATCTGATCCAGTTTTGTCTGCAAGGGGTTCCGCCTCCTTCCTGCTTCTGTGCGTGATCCAGGCCCCTGCTGGTATCTACCATCACTATTATGAGAAAAAGAGGAAAAATAGACCTGGATGTCTGGAGAAAACAAACGCATCCGGAAATTTTTTTAAGACCCTCTGAAAATGCAGGAAATGCATTTCCTGAAACGGTTTGAGCTGCCGCAGCATATATTAGAAAGGGCAGGGATGCCTCGTAACGTGTAAGAGTCTGAAGGAAAAGGAACAGGGAGAGGAGGCGTTTGGATGTCCACGCGTACCGTGAAAGAAGGCAATGCTTTTTATGAAATTGACGAGGAATGTCTGAAGAAACGGGAAGACAGAAAACAGGGTCAGAAAAATAAGAATTTTCCGGAGGCAGAAAAAGTGCCGGGAAGGCAAAGCTTCCCGGCAGCAGGCCGCCGGCATCAGCTCGATGCCAGACGAAGAGATGAGATGTCACAGTCAATCACCATGGAATAGTTGGTATAATAGACCACAAAGCCGGGTTTCGCCCCATTTGGCTTTTTGACGTGTTTTTTTTCTACGTAGTCGATTTCGACCTTCTGGGCGCCGCGATTCTGGGAGTACCAGGCTGCAAGCCGCGCGGCGTCCTCAAAGGCGCGATCCGGGGGCATCTGCCCATTGGCCTTCAGAATGACGTGAGAGCCGGGCACCCCTTTGGCGTGAAACCACCAGTCGCTGCCGGAAGCGAGACGGAAGGTCAGCTCGTCGTTCTGATAATTGTTTTTACCAACATACAGGTCATACCCGTCAGAGGAGATGTAATGATACGGGCGCGAGGTGATCTTTACCTTTTTACCGGTATGATGCCGGCGGATGTAGCCTGCGTCCGTCAGCTCCTCCTTTACCTGCACGAGATCCTCCTCAGAGAGCGCCATGTCCATGAAGGTACAGACCGATTCGAGATGGTCAATCTCCGCTTTTGTCTCTTTCGTGAGCTCACTCAGAGCTTCACAGGTCCGCTTGAGCTTGCCATATTTGTCGTAATATTTCTGTGCGTTTTCCTGTGCGGTCAGCGTCGCGTCAAGCGGGATTGTTATCATCTCATTTGTATAATAATTCAGTGCGTCAAAGCTTTTTGCCCCCGGCTCCACGCCGTAGCCATAGGTGTGAATCAATTCGCCATAGATGCGGTATTTTTCGCGTTTTTCCGTATCTGCCAGCTGTTTTCGCTGAAGCTCGTATTTTTTGCGGCAGCGCTCCAGTGCGGTCGTGGCGATGCGGCGCAGATCGGATGACTTCTGGCGGATCCGGGTGACCGTGTTTTTCATGGCGTAATATTGCTCCAGCATTTCGGAAGGGGAAGCAAAGGGGCGGATCTCGTAGGATATCTGTGTCTGGATGCCGCTATGCTCCCCGTACATGGTAAGCGGGAGGGAAGAAAACTCCACCGGCGTGGCACCTGCTGCGGCGGAAAACCCGTTCTTCGCCAGGTCCTGGCGACTGTCGGTGCCATCGGACGGAGAAGTGCCGCGCATCTGGCCTGCGTGTTCGTAAATAATGGAAGGCGAAAAGTTTTTTTCCTTTACATCTTCCATCATAAGCTCAAACATATGATAGAGATGGAGCTGAGCAATCGCATCGAAAGAGTTGGCACTCTGTGTGGATTCTGCGCTGGCGCGGAAACAGAGCTCCTCAGCGATCAGAGGACTGATGCCGGTATAGGAGGTATAGATTGCCTTTGCCAGGGGCATGGGTTTTGAAAACACGGTCAGGCAGAATTCTTCCTGCGAGGTCGCAAGCGGATCACATTTGGACTGGGTTACCGCGATAAAATACGGACGTCCGGGCAAAACCTCGCGAACCGAGCTGGTCATGGAGCCGACATGCTTGATGCTGTCAATGATCGTGCCGGTATCATCGCAGAAAATCAGGTTGCTGTGTTTGCCCATTAGCTCAATGATCAGGTCCTTGCGGCAGAGATCGCCCATTTCATCGTAGTGTTCAATCTCAAAATGGATAATGCGTTCCAGGCCAGGCTGCCAGATCCGCAGAATTTTGCCATTTGCAATATGCTTGCGCAGCAGCATGCAGAAATTAGGCGCGGTCATGGGTGAGGGCTTATTTGTGCCGGTCAGATAGATCAGCGGCAGGCTGGCGCTCGCAGAGAGCAGCAGCCGGTATTGCCCGGAGGTGGTCTTTAAGGTGAGCAGCAGCTCATCGTTCTCGGGCTGCGCGATTTTGCTGATGCGGGCTCCGGTCAGCTTCGCGGATAGCTCTGCTGTAATATTTGCTATAACAATCCCGTCAAGGGCCATTTGCTATTCCTCCTCATGTTTGTTCGGCGTTCATCATAGCAGATTTATCCCCAAAAAACAACCGGAACAGAAATAGGAATTGCGTTTTCCGGGAAAACAAGGTATACTGCTGTATAGTGAAAGAAAAGAAATGAAGTTTTTAAGAGGAGAATGGCTGTGGAAGATTTTCAAACAAATAGTCGGAAAGAGGCTTCTGCCCAGGGGGAGGAGTATACCTTTCTGGGGGATGCCTCACGGGAGAGCCTGGATGGCGTGTCGGGAAGCGGAAGCTTTTCAGAGCTGGAGCATTACAGCTATTTTGACGGCGCCGAGATGATTCGATCACTGAATTTGCCGGCGGACGCGCGCAGGATGGGTGAAAAGCTGTACAGGCAGGGCCTGGTCGATGATATGGAGGTTACCACAGGCTATGAGCGCCATGGACAGAGCAGCGAGATGGTTGGCGAGGCGGTATGGAACGCAAAGATTGGCCGTACGCAGTTTCAGACGACCGTGATGTTTACGCGTGCTTCTGTAAGCAAAGCCCAGTGCGGCTGCCCGAAGTGCAGGAAAAAGTTCGGGGATTATGGCTGGTATTATGGGGGGATTTCCAAGTGTGAGTATGTGGCGGCGGTTCTTTTTGGCCTGCGCGAGTATCTGAAAACACATAATGTGGGAGACGCGACAGACCGGGAAGCCTGTATCCTCATGAACACCTACCGGCTGAAGCGGACCAACCAGCTGGTTGCGGATAAAACAGCAAAGGAACAGAGTCTGACGCTGAAACCCCGTCTGGTGAAGAAGAATTCTCAGCTGACGGTTTCTTTTAAAATAGGGATGGGAAAGCTGTTTGTAATCAAGCAGCTGGATGAATTCTGTGAGCATGTGCGCAATGCATCCTCTGCAACCTATGGTTCGAATACGGAGATCAATCACCGGCGAAGCAATTTTACGGGCGAGAGCCTGAAGTGGCTGCGGTTTATTGAGCGGATTGTGCAGGAAGAGGAGGAGTTTGGACAGCGCCTGGAGCATGCGACACGCAACCGTTATTTTTATCATATTTCGGCCAGTGTGGGCGGTTCTCTGAATCTGTTTGGCTGGCGGCTGGATGAATTATACAATGAACTCGGCGACGGCACGGTGGAATATGAGGATCGAGATGCGGAAAAAACCAAAAAGCAGATGCTTTGCAGGGGAGAAGGGAATCCCCGCGTGACCATGGAGATTGAGGAAGCCGAGCTGCCGGAAAAAAAGGAGCAGCAAAGCTGGATCGACCAGATTTTTTCTGAAAAGTCGAACCGAAAGGAGTTTCATGGAATCCAGGTGAAGGGGAGTTTTCCGGAACTGTTTTTCGGTATGAGCAGCGCATACTATGTGGATCAGGATACCCTTCGCCGCTCAGAACCGGGTTTTCAGGAAAAGATTGAAGATCTGATCCGGCTCGCGGGCGGCCATGAAACCTTTTCGTTTCGGATCGGACGCAACAGCATGTCCGAATTTTATTATCAGGTGCTGCCTACCCTGCGGGATGTTGTGTAGATCTAGGAGATCGAAGAATAAATAAAAAAAAACTTACTGCCTCCTCAGGTCAGATTTGTGTTTTATCTGGACGCGCGTGAGGGCGATGTGACCTGCGCTCCATTTGCACGATATGAGGGGAAGGAATGTTCCCTGCTGGATTCGGTGGAAGCGGATTCGGAAAATCATACGCAGGTGTACCGCGACAGTGCGGCGGAACAGGAGACCCTGTATCAGGTGATGACCTGGCTGCCGCAGATTGATATGACACGGAAAGAACTGAACTGCGGTGGGGATGAAGACCGGATTTACCGGGTGATGTCAGAGGGGATTGATGAGCTGCTGGCACTCGGGGAAGTGCAGTGTACAAACCGCTTTCGTGCCCGCAGGACGATTCGCCAGGTCAAGGTATCGGTCGGCGTCTCGGTATCGAGCGGTCTTCTGGATCTGGACATTACGACAGAAGATGTACCGCAGGACGAGCTGCTTGACATTCTGAACAGCTACCGGGAAAAGAAAAGCTATTACCGCCTGAAGGATGGTTCTTATGTAAATCTGGACGATCAGTCGCTGGAGCTGCTTGCAGAGATGATGGATTCCATGCATCTGAAGCCGAAGGAGTTTGTGCAGGGAAAGATGCATCTGCCGCTTTACCGTACCCTGTATCTGAATAAGATGCTGGAAGAAAATGACTGTGTCTACAGTGAACGTGACAGTCGCTTCCGCGAGATGGTCAAGGAATTCAAGACGGTGAATGACGCGGATTTTGATGTCCCGCAGAGTCTGTCGAAGGTCATGCGTCAGTACCAGAAGGATGGATACAAATGGCTGCGGACGCTGGAAACGTGGCAGTTTGGCGGTATTCTGGCTGATAATATGGGACTGGGGAAGACGCTGCAGGCGATCGCGCTGCTGCTTTCCGCAAAAGAGCGGTATGAGAAAGAGGCAGCCGGTAGGAAGAAGCCGGCGGATGCACCGGTTTCTCTGATAGTTGCGCCTGCCTCACTTGTTTTCAACTGGGGAGAGGAGTTTGACCGCTTTGCCCCGTCTCTGCGGGTGGAACTGATCACAGGCGGGCAGGAGGAGCGTCAGACGAAGATTGGCGCGTATCGGGACTATGATGTGCTGGTGACCTCTTATGATTTGCTGAAGTGGGACATCCATCACTATGAAGGGATTTCGTTTACATATGAGATCATTGATGAGGCACAGTATATTAAAAATCATACGACAGCCGCGGCGAAAGCGGTGAAGGTGGTCAAAAGCCGTTATCGCTATGCACTGACGGGTACACCGATTGAGAATCGGCTAAGTGAACTCTGGAGTATTTTTGACTATCTGATGCCGGGATTTTTATATTCCTATGATGTATTTAAGCGGGAGATCGAGACCCCGGCAGTGAAGTATCAGGATGAGCAGGCCATGAAGCGCCTGCAGAAAATGACGGGACCGTTTATCCTGCGCAGGCTGAAGGAGGAAGTGCTGAAGGATCTGCCGGATAAGCTTGAGGAGGTTCGTTATGTGCGTCTCGCGAAAGAACAGCAGCAGCTTTATGACGGCCAGGTGATCCATATGCGCGATACAATCGCCGGACAGGACGCGGCTGAGTTCAATAAGAACAAGCTGGTGATTCTGACGGAGCTCATGCGCCTGCGCCAGATCTGCTGTGATCCCAGCCTGTGCCTGGAAGGCTACCGCGGCGAATCCTCTAAGGCAGACGCCTGTCTGGAGCTGATTCACAGCGCGATCGACGGCGGACACCGAATGCTGCTGTTTTCTCAGTTTACTTCTATGCTGGAGATTTTACAGAGCCGTCTGGATGCGGATCAGATTCCGTATTATACAATTACGGGTGCTACCTCAAAACAGAAGCGTCTGGAGCTGGTGAAGCAGTTCAATGCCGGCGATACGCCGGTCTTCCTGATTTCCCTGAAAGCAGGCGGCGTTGGCCTGAATCTGACCGGCGCGGATGTGGTGATCCATTATGATCCGTGGTGGAACGTTGCCGCGCAGAATCAGGCAACGGATCGTGCGCACCGCATTGGACAGACGAAAAAGGTGACGGTGTACAAGCTGATTGCAAAGAATTCGATTGAAGAAAAAATCCTGAAGCTGCAGGAGGACAAGCGGGAGCTTGCCGACCAGGTCATCAGCGGAGAAACCGGACAGCTTAGCGGCATGACCAGGGAAGACCTGCTGGAATTGCTGGATGGAAAATAGGTAACTATTCGGGACAGCAGGCCACAGGTCAGCGCGCCTTCTTCGAAGGCTATATGCCGCTTACGCGTCATATGTCTGAGGAAGACGTGTGTTGTTCGAAGAAATTCGTTGACTGCCAGAATTTGATAACGTATAATAGCCAGAAGAGCAATTGGCGGTTCATGGTTGCCGGGAAGGAAAAGCAATGATTAAGAGTATGACAGGCTTTGGCAGATGTGAATATCTCCATAGCAATAAGAAGTTTACAGTGGAAATCAAAGCGGTGAACCACCGTTATTTTGACGTCAATATTAAAATGCCGAAGAAATTCAGCCCTTTTGAGTCCGCGATCCGCAATGAACTGAAGGCCTATGTGCAGCGCGGCAAGATTGACCTGTATGTGACCTATGAGGACTATGCGGAGCAGGCGGTGTCTCTGCATTTTAATGAAGAACTGGCAGCGGAGTATCTGAAGTATTTACGTCAGATGTCGGAGCATTTTTCTGTGAAGGATGATATTACGGCGACCGGCCTGGGCCGCTGTCCGGAAGTGTTTTCCATGGAAGAGCAGGACGTGGATGAGGAGGAACTCTGGGCGAGCCTTCTCCCGGCTCTGCGGGGGGGGGCGTGTGAGCAGCTGTCGGCTTCCCGGGAAAAGGAAGGGGAATCTTTAAAGACAGACATTCTTGACAAATTATCGAGAATGGACGAAAATGTAAGTCTCATAGAGGAGCGTTATCCGCAGATTGTAGCGGAATACCGCGCGAAGCTGGAGGATAAGGTGAAAGAGCTTTTGGCCGATACCCAGATCGAAGAGCAGCGCATTGCTTCGGAGGTTGTGATTTACGCGGACAAGATCTGCACGGACGAAGAGACCGTGCGCCTGCGCAGCCATATTCACACGATGCAGGGAGAGCTGCTGAAAGGAGGCGCTGTCGGGCGGAAGCTGGATTTCATCGCGCAGGAGATGAACCGGGAGGCGAATACAATCCTTTCCAAAGCAAATGACCTTGCGACGTCGAACATCGCGATTGATCTGAAGACTGACATTGAGAAGGTGCGCGAACAGATCCAGAATATCGAATGAAGAATGACCGATAAAGTGCAGGGAGTACAGGAAAACGGGTGCTTCAGGCAGGATTGCGGCAGAAAGCGGAAAGTCAGAGGAGCGCTATGGCAGATTTCATTAACATTGGCTTTGGAAATCTCGTAAATACAGAAAAAGTAGTTGCTGTGGTGAATCCGGATGCGGCGCCAATTAAGCGCATGGTGCAGAACGCGAAGGAGCAGCAGCATATTGTAGACGCGACACAGGGCAGGCGGACAAAGGCAGTGATTGTCCTGGAGACAGAGCAGATTGTGCTCTCCGCCGTTCAGCCGGATACGATCGCCCAGCGAATGACAGAGGGAGCGGCACTTTCCAGGCGCACACCGAAGGGAGAATGATATGGACAGGAAGGGAATCCTGGTTGTTGTGTCCGGATATTCCGGAGTAGGAAAAGGTACATTGATGAAAGCACTGACGGCGCGTTATGGCCAATACGCGCTGTCAGTTTCCACGACGACGAGAGAGCCGCGGGAAGGAGAAGCAGATGGCCGGGAATATTTTTTTAAAACGGAAGAAGAATTTGAGGAAATGATCGGACAGGGGCGCCTGATTGAGTATGCGCGTTACTGTGATCATTATTATGGCACACCGAAGGAGTATGTGGAAGAGCAGCTCTCACAGGGACGGGATGTGATTCTGGAGATTGAGCAGCAGGGGGCACTCAAGGTAAAAGCGCAGGATCCGGATGTACTGATGCTTTTTGTGATGCCGCCCGATGCACAGACCCTTGTGGAGCGGCTGCGGGGCAGAGATACGGAGAGCGAGGAAGTGATCCGCCAGCGGCTGACACAGGCCCTCGAAGAATCGAAGTATGTGGATCGCTATGATTATATGGTAGTAAATGCGGATCTGGATCAGGCGGTGGAGGAAGTACATCATCTGATTGAGAGCCAGCATAATATGATAAACAGAAATCTGGATTTTGCAAAGCAGATCCAGACAGAACTGAAGGAATTGGCAGGATAAAGAAAGGAGAATAAAATTATGTTTCATCCATCGTATTCAGATTTAATGAATGTAGTAAACAGTGAGGTAGAGGAGGGCGATACGCCGGTTGTGAACAGCCGCTATTCGATTGTAATGGCTACGTCGAAACGCGCGCGTCAGATCATTGCGCGCCAGTCCAGGGCCGGTGAGGATATGAAAGCGTTTTCTGTTTCCAAACCACTCTCAAAGGCGGTAGAAGAGCTGTACACCGGTCAGCTCAAGATTCTGCCGGGAGGAGAGACGGCGGATCAGGAGAACTGAGGCTGCTGGTCACGTGAATCAGCCGGGGGTGACCTGTAACGAGTTAAGACGGAGGGATACTTTTGAAAAAAATAAGGGAATTCAGCAGAAGCTATATTTTCCTTTCGTTTCTCTATGTAGCGATTGGAATTGTGCTTCTTTTATGGCCATCGCTGTCCCTTGAGATGATTGGCAAAGGGCTGGGAATTATCCTGATTGTCCTTGGAGCCACTTACGGAGTGATTTATTTTACCAGAGATAAGCGGCAGGAAGGTTTCCTTCAGGTGGAGCTTGTGATTGCTGTCGTCTGTGTGGCGCTGGGAGTCTTTATTTTGCTGACGCCGGAATTTTTAAGTATGGTTCTGCCATTTGCCATGGCAACGGTGCTTCTTCTTGGCGCGATTGTCAAGATTCAAAGTACCATCAGCATGAAAAAGCTTCTGGTAAGGCGCTGGTATATTGGACTGATCGCTGCGCTGGTGATTATTGCTCTGGGGATTGTGCTGCTGGTTTATCCGTTTGCAAGTGATCCACAGATGCTTTTCTATATCGGTGTCTGCCTGATTCTGGATGGGGCGACAAACCTGCTTGACCTGCTTTGTATTCAGTTCCGGACAAAAAAGCTGAATAAGATGCAGAAGGATCACCCCGGGACAGATATCGCGGTTCTTGTCAGGAGTGAGTGGGATCGCTCTGACGCCGTCAAAGCGGAGAAGAAAGCCAGAAAACAGGAAAAGAAGGCGCAGAAAAATAGGGAAGTCGTGGTGGATGGCGAAGAAGTCACATCGAAGAGGGAAGATGCGGAGGAAAGCACTCCAAATGGTACAATGGAGCCAGGTGCCGCAGGCAGCGGGGAGTGTACGGAAATGGGTTCAGACACTGTGAGTGATTCGAACGATATGGTTGTCGTACCGGATGGCTCAGACAGGGAGAGCGATATCGCGGAAGCGGAATCCATACAGGCCAGTCTGCCCCAGGAGCGTCCAATAGAAGTGACAGCCAGGGAGGCACAGCTATGAAAATACTTTTTCTTTCTCTGGGCTGTGATAAAAACCTGGTTGATTCGGAGGAAATGCTTGGTCTTCTGACTGCGCATGGCTATGAGATTACCGATGATGAGACAGAGGCGGATATCATCATTATTAACACCTGCTGTTTCATCAATGATGCAAAGGACGAGAGTGTCCAGGCGATTCTGGAGATGGCAGAATACCGGAAAGCCGGCAGTTGTAAGGCGTTGCTGGTGACTGGCTGTATGGCACAGCGCTATCGGCAGGAGATTCTCGATGAGCTGCCGGAGGTGGATGCGGTGCTTGGCACGACCGCGTACGAAAATATTGTTTCCGCGATTGAGAAAGCGCTTGCGGGAGAGCGCCGTATGGAGATTGAGCCGCTTGACCGGCTGCCGGAGCCGCAGGAGGGCCGTGTGGTAACGACTGGCGGACATTACGCTTACCTGAAGATTGCGGAAGGCTGCGACAAGCATTGTACTTATTGCATTATTCCGAAACTGCGGGGACCTTACCGCAGTGTGCCGATGGAGCGTCTGATTGCTCAGGCAGAGACACTGGCCGGGCAGGGGGTGAAGGAACTGATCCTTGTAGCTCAGGAGACGACTCTGTATGGGACGGATCTGTACGGGCGCAAATGTCTTCACCTTTTGCTGGAAGCACTCTGCAAAATCAGCGGAATTCGCTGGATCCGGATTTTGTACTGTTATCCGGAAGAGATTTATGATGAGCTGATTGAAGTGATGCGCCGTGAGCCGAAGATTTGCCATTATCTGGACCTGCCGATTCAGCATGCCTCTGACGCGGTATTAAAGCGGATGGGGCGGCGCACGACGCGCGCAGACCTGACAGAGATCATTCAAAATCTGCGGGAGAAAATCCCGGATATTGTGTTGCGCACAACTCTGATTGCAGGATTTCCGGGCGAGACCGAGGAGCAGCATGAGGAATTGATGGATTTCATTGATGAGATGGAATTTGATCGTCTCGGCGTGTTTCCTTATTCCCAGGAGGAGGATACTGCGGCGGCAGCTATGCCGGATCAGCATGACGAGGAGACAAAGCTTTCCTGGCAGGAGGATCTGATGGAGCTGCAGCAGGAGATTGCATTTGACTGTGCCCAGAGGATGGTCGGGCGCACCGTTACCGCGATGGTGGAAGGAGAGCTTCCGGATGACCATGTTTATGTCGCGCGGACCTACGGAGATGCACCGAATGTAGACGGCCTTTTGTTTATTAACACCTCGGAGACACTGATGTCCGGTGATTTTGCGCAGGTGGTCATCACCGGCGCACAGGAATATGATTTGATAGGAGAGATAGCGGATGAATCTACCGAATAAACTGACCATGCTTCGTGTATGCCTGGTGCCGGTTTTCGTTGTCCTGATGCTCGTCGACGGTATTCCCTATGGAAATATCTGGGCGGGAATTCTTTTCATTCTTGCGAGCGCAACGGACGCGCTTGACGGTCATATTGCCAGAAAAAATAATCTGGTGACGGATTTTGGAAAATTCATGGATCCCATCGCGGATAAGCTCCTGGTGTGCTCGGCTATGATCTGTCTGGTCGCGCAGCAGAAGCTGGCGGCGTGGATGGTGATTATCATCATTGGGCGTGAGTTTGTCATCAGTGGCTTCCGTCTTGTGGCTTCCGACAAGGGGACTGTGATTGCAGCCAGCTACTGGGGAAAATTCAAGACCGTCTTTCAGATGATCATGATCGTGATGCTGCTCTATGATTTTGGAACCGTCTGGAATACGCTGTCAGAGATCGTGGTTTGGATCGCCCTGCTTCTGACGGTGATCTCCCTTGTGGATTATCTGCGTAAAAACTGGGGCGTTATGGATGGGCAGATGTGAAGGATTCGTGGTAAATAGTCATATCGTCTGTGCAGCAGGCGGCGCTGAGTGGTCGGCGCCGCCTGCTTGTTTTATGCGCAGGACCGGGAGGGAGTTTTGCGAGTCTTATGCTGCACCCGGCCTGTGCGGGCGAGCAGAAGGAAGACGGCCGCTTCCAGCTCGATCTTTGCTTTATATTTCTCTGGTCGCAGTCTTCAGCCACGCAGCTTCTTCCTCATTGAGGTGCGGGGCGATCTTTTCATAAACCTGCGCGTGGTAGCGGTTCAGCAGTTTCCGCTCCGGCTCAGACATCTGCTCCGGAACGATTGCATCGAGGTCGAACGGCACCATGGTGAGGTGTTCAAACCGCATAAACTGGCCAAATTCTGTCTTTTTATCCTTTACGCAGACGATCATATTTTCATGGCGGATGCCATAGCCGTCTTCCACATAGTAGCCGGGCTCATCGGAGGTGATCATTCCCTCTTCGAAGACAGTGTCCGCTTTACGTGTTGAGGTTGTCTTCCAGTTGAAACTGTTTGGACCTTCGTGGACGTTCAGAAAGTAGCCGACGCCGTGCCCGGTACCATGATTGAAGTCTTTTCCAAGCTCCCAGAGCGGACTGCGCGCCAGGTAATCCAGGTTCAGACCAGTGGTGCCATAGCGGAATTTTGCGTCGGCAAGTCTGAGCGTACCGCGCAGCACGGCTGTGAAATACAGCTTCTGTTCGTCTGTGAGCGGTCCCATCGCAATCGTTCGTGTAGTATCCGTCGTCCCTTCCAGATAATGTCCGCCTGTATCTGCGAGAAGCAGGCCTTTCGCCTCGATCGGGATATCTGTTTCCGGGGTAGCGGAATAGTGATTCATCGCCGCATGAGCTCCATAGGAAATAATGGGGTCAAAGCTGTTCCCCATGAAGTGCTCCTGCTCCTGGCGGAACGCAAACAATTTTTCCTCCACACTCAGCTCTGTCATCGGAAGCTTTCCGACATTTGTTTTCAGCCAATAGATAAATTTCGTCAGAGCTACGCCGTCTTTGATATGGGCTATGCGTTCATTTTCCACTTCGGTTGGATTCTTGACGGCCTTCGCAAGCAGCGTCGGATTCTTCTGATTCAGTACCGTGACACCCTCCGGAATCGATGCGGTCAGACGGCTGTTCACTTTTTCACGGCAAAGAAGAACCTTTCTGCCGGCGGGAATCTCCGAGACATAGCGATACACATCATTGTACGGGCAGATACGTACGCCATCCGCTTTTAGCGCGAGCTTCACCTCATCTGGAAATGCTTGCTCATTTGCAAACAGGAGAATCTCGTCCGCAGACATAACCAGATAAGACAGCACAACCGGACAGCAGTGAATGTCGCCGCCGCGGATATTCAAAAGCCATGCGATATCATCGAGTAAAGTCAGTACAAACAGATCTGCGCCCTTTTCTTCTACCGACCTGCGAATGCGCCCGATCTTCGAGGCGCGGGTTTCCCCCGTCCATTTCACATCCAATTCCATCACTGGCTCACAGGAAAGCGGCGGACGATCCTTCCAGATATCGCCGATCAGGTCCAGGTCGTACCGGATGGAAGCGCCCTTTTTATCCAGAAGAGAGGAAAGCTGCGCTGCTTCCTCCGAGCTGACGGTGCGTCCGTCATAGCCGAGGCACATACCTGCGTCCAGCTTTTGCTCCAGAAACTCATGTACGGTCGGTACCTGCGGCTCCCCGATCTTAAACAGCGTCACACCGCTGCCATCCAGCTGTGCCGCCGCCTGAATGAAATAGCGGCCGTCTGTCCACAATCCGGCCATATCCTGCATAATGACAGCAGTGCCTGCGGATCCGGTAAAGCCCGTGATATACTTCCGGCATTTAAAGTAATCTCCCACGTATTCGGATGCATGAAAATCATCCGTCGGCACCAGATACGCGTCTACCTTTTCCTCTGCCATGCGCGCTCGAAGCGCGGCAATTCTCTCCTGAATCATCTTTTGTCCTTCTTTCCTGGTCTGTTGTAATCATTTGCTGCAGGTCAAACCTCCCAGTATATGTGGTACTGCCCATTCCAGAGGTGAACCGTAACAATCATTCCTCCTGGTCGTGCAGGTATTTTCTGGCACGCGCATACCATCGTCCGGCCTGTCTGGCACCTTTATCAAGGATCGTAAGCTCCTGCTCCGAACCACAATCGTCCGTGACCGCCTTCTGACTGTATAAAAGATCCATCATCTGCTCCTTACTCATCTGATATCTCAGGCCGCAGCAGGGACATTGAAAGTAGTAGTGGCTTTCCATGGGAAAAACCGACGCCCAGAAAACCGTGAACCACTTCTGTTCCAGAAAGGCCTGAAAGTGAACATCCGTCTGACAGCGCGGGCAAGTCTGCGCCTGCGGGAGGATACCGAGCTCTTCTTTTTTCAGCTGAGTCCCTATGATTACAAACATAACAATTATCCTTTGCCTTTCTTTTTTGCTTACAGAGTATAGCACAAAAGAAGGGGGATATACAAGTAACTTTCCGGTTGCTTTAAGGGGGACTTTCGGATATACTTTGAAAGAGCAGTTATCTTTGAAGAATACGGGAGGGTTTATTTTTATGAAAGCATTATTGATCGGAGGAACAGGTGTGATCAGCAAAGCAATTTCAAGAAGACTTCTTCTTGATGGGCATGAGCTGTGGATGATCAACCGCGGAAACCGCATGGAGGATTTGCCGGAAGGCGTGCATCTGATTCAGGCAGATGTAAATGAGGAAGCAGACGTCGCAAAAATGCTTGGCGATCAGACCTTTGATGTGGTAGCAGATTTTATTGCGTTTGTCCCGGAACAATTGGAGCGGGATCACAGACTGTTTGCCGGAAGAACAGGACAGTTCATCT
>JAJQGP010000012.1 GCA_021200475.1 Lachnospiraceae bacterium | reverse complement strand
CAGCCTCCGGAGTATCATCCACTTTTAATTCAAGAATGATTCCGTCGTCACCAGCTTTTTCCGGATAGAAAATGAAATCCGTATAACCTTCTCCCGCCTTGTTCTCTCTTTCTACATAATAGGTATCACGCGCCGCCAGATAAACAAGATTCACAATCGCGGTCAGCTCGGTCTCATCGTTGTAGTCCAACAATGGAGTTTCCGTATATGGGAGAGCCGCACCATGCAGAATCGCGCTTTGCGCGATGGTGCGGCCTACATCCTCAGTCCCTTGCGGGACTAAGGACAATTCATGGGCAAACTGCAGGATCTCCTCCATCGTTTTTGTATCGCCTTTCCGTGTGGCATTCAGCATTCGGTCGGATTCCACCGCAAGACGGTTGATATAGCCAAGGTTCTCCCGTTCCCGAATGGTTTTTGCAAATTCATCCATCAGCTCCCGGTTTGGAATATGAACCATTCCGTCCTCATAATTCAGAAACCCATAGACCACCATCGCAGAAAGAATTTCGTTGCGCGTGGTCAGATTCATTGATGTGGCTGCAAATTCCTCGACTCTTGCCGGCACCGCTTCCCCGGCCACCATAAGCGCCACATCCTTTTTCACATCGGCACGGTCATTCATGATATAGGCGGAAATCTCACCATAGGTGCCTGTCGCTGTCCAGTAGCTTCGGATGCGGTTGCGCGTCAATGCCTCTACCACGGATCGCGGATTATACATTCGCTCCGAGGACGGTGTATGATAACCACCATACCAGTATTTTAAATCCTGTCTTGATATCTGGCAGCTTGAAGTTCTTTTTTGATATCTGGCATAAAGATCATCAACCTCTGTCTCCGTGAATCCAAAATATTCACTAAAGAGATCATCGGTAGCCATTGTGTATTCCTGGAAGTTATTAATCGTTGAACCACTCGAGTACTTTGCAATCGGAAGCACACCCGTCATATAGCTTAACGCGACATAGCCTGTATCCTTTGTCATAGCTGCAAGCCAGTTAATAAAGCTTTTTCTGTCTTCATTCGAAATATAAGACTTGTGGAAGATGCAGTCCCATTCGTCAAATATGAGGATAAACCTTTCCTGTGTATCTGCATAAATCATTCCCAGAAAATCAACAAGAGAAAGTCCTTTCCAATAATCCACATCTGGAAAACTGATTCTCAAATCCCGAATGATAAACATTTCTACGTTCCTTATAAATTCATCATAGCTTTTACTGTTATTAACCGACTTAATGAAATTAATATAAATCACATGATACTGATTCATATACTTCCGATAGTCAACCCGTTCATGCGCTATTGATGCCTCAGCCAAATTTTTCTGAGAAACCTGCGCTATTTGCAAAGAATCAAAAATGCAGCTGCTGTCGATGCCCTTACTAAAGAAAGCCCCAACCATCGCCGCCATCACGGACTTGCCAAAACGTCTCGGCCGGGTGATACAGATGTGGTTATTTCCTTCTTCCACTAACGGAATTAGCTCCTTCAGCATGGCTGTTTTATCTATAAAATATGGTTTTTTTGTTTCACTTTCATAAAGAGAATACGCCTGTATGCTGTTCAGATAATATCCCATTTCCTACCTCTCCCCCTTTTCAAACTATAGTACAATGCCTTTCAAATTCTACATGAAAGCACCCTGCACTTTTTTGCAGAAATTCACGCTGTACAGATTTCCAGAATTTTCTGATAGGAAAGCGCTCCGCCGAACAGGTCGAGGGCGCTTCCGACCGTCACATCCACGCGGTCTTTGCCCGCTTCACGCAGCAGGCGCAGGTCCTCGTAGCTGCCGACGCCGCCCGCATAGGTGACAGGCCGTTTTCCCCAGTTTCCAAGCAGTTCCGCCACCGGAAGCTCGATTCCGGTGGATTTCCCTTCTACGTCGGCCGCATGCACCAGAAACTCATCACAATACCCCGACAGATCATCGAGCGTCTGCCGATTCAGCGGAACATCCGTGAAGTTCTGCCAGCGGTCAGTCACGATAACATAGTCTCCCTCTTTTTTGCTGCAGCTCAGGTCCAGTACCAGATGCTCTTTTCCGATCTCGCAGACAAGGCGCTCCAGATTGTCATATTGGATGCGGCCGTCCCGAAAGACATAGGAGGTTACAATCACGTGCGACGCTCCGGCATCGAGAAAAAAGGCCGCATTTTCAGCAGTGACACCGCCGCCAAGCTGCAGTCCGCCCGGATAGGCCGCCAGGGCCCGCAGCGCCTGTTTTCGCGTAGCCTCATAATAAGGAGAGGAAACCGGATTGAGGAGAATCACATGACCGCCCTTCAATCCATCTTTTTGATAAAGGTTCGCATAATAGTCCGCATCCTGCCCGGAGACAAAGTTTTCACTGGCCTGATCTCCCTGATCCCGCAGGCTGCCGCCTACGATCTGTTTTACTTTTCCATTATGTATATCTATGCATGGTCGAAATTTCATGATGTCCTGTTGTCCTTTCCATTGTCCTGCTCTGTTCTACATTCCATTACGAATCAGGTTGGCTTTTTGTCTCCAATTCTTTTATACTCTCTATAAAGTGCTGTTCGACAGGGGAGAACAGTTCATCCTGCTTCTTCTGATACTTTGCATACTCTTCATGAGCTTTCCGGATTGCCTGCTGATGAGTGACACGTCCCTTAGTAGTCAATATATCCCGCCTTGTCATTTTCAGGTAATCATCAATCGTTTCCAGCCAGTCTTTCATATACATAGGTTCATGTTCAAGAGCGCGGACCTCTGCAATATCCAGATACGCGGACACGATTTTGTTTAGTGCATCCAGTTCCGGCTGGGTCAGATAATTCTTGGCGATCTCCGTATCCGCTCGTCTGATCTGCTTCCCCGACCAGGATGTCAGCCCCATATTTTCCTTATCTGCATCCGCTCGTTCATACACAATCTCTGCCGCCGTATGCTTATGCGCTGCCCAGTGCATTTTATTCTGCACCTGTTTAAAAAATAAGATAGAGGACTCGGCCTTTGGGTCATAATCAATACTGGTAGCATAAATCTCCAGAACTTTGCGCCAAAACACCTTTTCAGAAGAACGAATGTCCCGTATGCGGGCCAGCAGCTCATCAAAGTAATTGCCCCCGCCCAATCGCTTCAAACGATCATCGTCCAGCACAAATCCTTTTTTCATGTACTCTTTCAGGATGCCACTCGCCCACATGCGGAACTGCGTCCCTCGCAGGGATTTCACCCGATAACCGACAGAGATGATAACATCGAGGTTATAGTACTCAATATCCCTGGACACCTGCCGACCACCTTCCATTTGAACTGTTGCAAATTTTGCAACAGTTGCCTCTGGCCTCAGCTCGCCCTCAGTAAAAATGTTTTTAATATGCCGGGATATGGTCGATTTGTCTCGCTGAAACAGTTTTGCCATCTGATCAATAGACAGCCAGACTGTATCCTCATCAAAGGTAGCCTCTATCTTTGTCAGCCCATCTTCCGTTGTATACATAATTATATTGGATTGGCTCATTGTTCGTTTGCCTCCTTGTGAATGTTTTCCGTTTGAATGTAATAGGCCAGCAAACGAATCACATACTCCGGTGCGTGTCTGTTGCCCAGCTCCCAATCTGTGACCGTCCTATAAGGAATTTGAAAGAACTCACAAAAATCCTTTCGGTTCATACCCGTACTTTCTCGCAACTCTCTGATTCTGTTTTTATTTTCCATGTCGTTTCTCCGTTAATCTCCGCCGCAAAACCTGCCGCCGGCAGACAATTTTCTTAAGCGCGGCATGTGCATCCCCCGGAGGGTTTTGTCCAACAGGGAAGTTCGGAGGACTTTTCTATTGGATAAAAAATGCGTTGCGTATCTATCATAGCATACGCCAGACAAATACGCAACGCATAAATTCAGTAAATCAGGCTGCCCGCCTCAGTCATTCGTCTCATTCCCGGTGAGCGCGTCACCGACATCTTCCACGCCATCTATGACATCTTTGCCTGCGTCGCCGACGCCATCCGCGATATCGTCTCCCGCATCGCCCAGATCATCCGCAATGGTTCCGTCCTCGTTGGTCGTGTTGTTTTCATTCGTTCCATCCGTACCGTTGGTACCTGTGTCTGCATCGGTCCCGCCGGTTCCGTTTTCATCTCCCGTCGCGTCATTTACGAGGCCGTTCTCATCGGTTCCTTCGTCAGCCGTCCCATCCGCTGCATCATCATCGAACCCGCTGTCCGTATCCGCATCCTCCCGGACATCCTCCGTGTCACTCTCGTCCGTGTTGGCTGACTCCTGCGTTGTGTTATCGTCGACAGCATCATCCGCGCCACACCCGGCCAGCATGGCCATACAGCACACACAGGCAATACACAATACGTACTTTTTCCAGAGTTTCATTTTTTCTTTCTCCTTTACACTTTTATCAAATCGAGCAGGGAGATTTTCTCCCTGTTCGCCCGCGCTGGCCGCGTCCGGCGTTAGCCAGAAATATTCCCTGCGCGGCCGTGCGCATTATAACCGCAAACGAACGAATGTTGTTTACTATAATATGTACGTTTGAAAGAATTTTTATTCTGATTCCAGAAAGAAGCATTGCTCCTTTTTTTCGCAGCGCCTGGCTTTTCTTTTCGATGTTGTTCTGAACAGTTACCAATTTGGCGCATAAAATAAGTCCTTCCTGAAATATACTGTACCAACAAGTCTTGTACGTGGGGAAAGCTTATGAGTTCCGGTCCGAAAATCATGGTTTTTAAGCTGAGAGAAATTGTATACACACTGATTCTGGCGTTTTTTGTGATAACACTGCTCCTTTGTCTGGTCCTGATGTTTACAAAGAAGAGTTCCAGCGATGCCGGAGAAGCACAGACAAATACGAATGTCACGCAGAGCGGTTCGGACATCACAGAAACCGCCTCGGTGGAAGCGAATCCCACGTCTGCAGCCGGCAACAGTCCCTATATCGCCGGGGTCTACACCTCCTCTGTCAGGCTGGGCGACGCGGAAGCGGATGTACAGGTCACGGTGAGCTCTGACCGGATTCTGGCGATTGAGCTGGTCAACTTAAGCGAGGCGACGGAAGCCGCCTATCCGCTGGTGCCCTCCGCTCTGGAAAATCTCGCGTCCCAGATTCTGGAAAAACAAAAGCTGGACGGCATCACCTGCTCTGCACAGACCAGGTATACCTCCCAGCTTTTATTCAATGCTGTCTCAAAAGCGCTCTCCATCGCCAAAGCGGCGGAAAGCTCATAAAACGGTTGCACTACTTTCCCGTTGCTTTCCGCGCTGCAAGCCGCTCTTCCTTTGGCTTCCAGTAGCACTCGAAGACCGGGATGAGCAGGAAGGCGACGATGCCGCAGGTGAAGCCGCCATTGTACAGGCAGAACCCGCCGTGCAGCAGAGGAACACTCAAAACGAGCGTCGCGTGCAGCGCTCCGGCAATGACGCCGCCCCAGAAGCCGTATTTTCCGGATACCGGCGCAAGGCCGCTTGCGAAGCACATACCCACCAGGATGCCCTGTGTCGTCAGGGTCCAGTTCTGGGTGTCGGTCACGCCGCCCACATACATGAAAAATGGGAGCAGCGAGGCAATCGCATAGCCGACCATGATTGGAAATACCGTCCGCGGCTGGGCGCCCTGCGCGCAGAACGCGTACATACACATAATCGCGCCCATGGTTGCGCCGGTAAACTTTGCACCGGTGAAGACGAGCTGCCCATCGGTCATGGTCATTCCCTGTACCACATTGTAGTAAAGCAGAATAAACAGACCGTAAACGGCCATATTGACCAGCGTCGCCGGCATACCGAACGTGGCGGTATAGTCTGTCTTATAGCCATCGCTGGCCCAGAGCTTTTTGTAGTCCTTCAGACAGTCGTGATCCAGCATCCAGGCAGTCACGAAACACAGCAAAAATACGATAATAAAAAATACGTTGACAAACAGCCGATGACCATCTCCGAGATTGGTATTAGAAGGTGCCTCCACTCCCGGGGAACGATATAATATACAATACACCAGAAACGCTAAAAATCCGGCCGCCGGTCCCGCGTTATAAAGATCATATCCTTTGTGGAACGCCGGTGCGTGCGCACACAGAGACGGCATCACGCAGCCGACCACAACGCCAAGCACAATCGCCAGGAGCAGTCCCACAAAGCTGAAGCCGCTGGTCTCCTGATTGGGGTAGCGGAACATCAGCTCCATCGCGAACGGCGCCAAAGCGGTGGAAAACATGGCCATGTTGGCCACGCTGCCAAAAGAAACCTTCTTGATTCTGGAATACACCCACACGCCGAAGAAAAACGGCCAGATACTGACGAACGTCATACCGAAGGTAGCGAACCCCACATTCAGCCAGTAAGCAGCCACCGTCAGACCAGTACACTTCGCTTTTGTAAAATAAAGGAGCGCGCAGCATCCCAGCCCCACCATGCCGGTATTCAAAAACGAGCTTCCCAGTCCGCCAAGCACGAAATAATCCATCGTAAACTGGGACGGTCTGGTATTGATCGTGATAAATCCGGGAATCAGATTTCCGATGTCCCCGGCAAAAAGAGATCCGATGATAAACGCCACAGAAAAGCCAAGCAGGATCTTAAAAATCAGGCTGCTGTTATCTTCCTCTTTAATCTTCATTTCTTATCACTCACCTTTTTAAAGAAATCGAGCAGGAGGCGCGCCTTTTGCCTCCTGTCCGCCTGCGCCAGGCGGATGCGGCGCAAGCCGCAAATTTCTACACCCGCCTGTGTGCATAAAAGAGCCACGCTGTCGCACATCTGCCACAGCGCGGCCCGTCTTTTTCAATTATTAACTTCCAAGAAGAGCAAGCCCCGCCCGACGGCATCCTCGTCCGACAGACAGGATATTCCCGTCCCCCACAGGGTTACAGTCAACTAAAATCAGAACAGTCCGGAAATCTTTCCTGTCTCATCTACATCGATACGCTCTGCAGCCGGTACCTTCGGCAGACCAGGCATGGTCATGATGTCGCCGGTCAGAGCTACGATGAAGCCGGCACCCGCGGAGATTTTGAGGTTCCGAACAGTCACTTCGAAGTCGGTCGGCGCACCGAGCTTGGTCGGGTCGTCAGTCAGGGAGTACTGGGTCTTCGCTACGCAGATCGGGCAGTTGCCATAGCCCATATCCTCGAGCTGCTTCGCCTGCTTCTTCGCTTCCGCCGTCAGGACTACGCCCTTGCCGCCGTAAATTCTCTGAACGATGGTGTTCAGCTTGTCTTCGATGCTGCCTTCCAGCTCATAGCTGAAGGAGAAATCGTTCGGCTCTTCTACCAGACGGATTACTTCCTCTGCCAGCTTGATGCCGCCTTCGCCGCCCTTTGCCCATACCTCGGACAGAGCCACGTTTACGCCCAGCTCACGGCACTTGTTCTCAACGAGATCCAGCTCCGCCTTTGTATCGGTCGGGAATGCGTTGATCGCAACTACACACGGAAGCTTGTATACGTTCTTAATGTTGCTGACATGCTTCAGCAGGTTCGGAAGACCCTTCTCCAGCGCTTCCAGGTTCTCCTGGTTCAGATCCGCCTTCGGAACACCGCCATTGTACTTCAGCGCACGAACCGTCGCTACGATAACGACCGCGTTCGGATGCAGGCCAGCCATACGGCACTTGATGTTCAGGAACTTCTCAGCGCCCAGGTCTGCACCGAAACCAGCCTCTGTGATCGTGTAATCCGCGAGCTTGAGAGCGATCTTCGTCGCCGTTACGGAGTTGCAGCCATGCGCGATGTTTGCGAATGGTCCGCCGTGAACGATGGCCGGTACATGCTCCAGCGTCTGTACCAGGTTCGGCTTGAGGGCATCCTTCAGAAGAGCTGCCATCGCGCCCTGTGCATGCAGGTCGCCGGCGGTCACCGGTTTCTGCTCCGAAACCTTGCCATAAGTATAGCCAACAATGATTCTGGAAAGACGCTCTTTCAGGTCTGTGATATCGCTTGCCAGGCAAAGCACTGCCATGATCTCGGAAGCTACCGTGATGTCATAGCCATCCTCTCTCGGTACACCATTGGTCTTTCCGCCAAGGCCATCTACCACAAAACGAAGCTGACGATCGTTCATATCCACGCAGCGTCTCCAAGTGATCTTGCGCGGGTCAATGTTCAGCGCGTTACCCTGATAAATATGATTATCCAGCATAGCCGCCAGCAGGTTATTCGCTGCGCCAATCGCATGGAAGTCGCCTGTGAAGTGAAGGTTGATATCCTCCATCGGAACAACCTGTGCATATCCGCCGCCGGCCGCTCCGCCCTTTACACCAAAGACCGGTCCAAGAGACGGCTCACGCAGCGCTACCATAACATTCTTGCCAAGCTTCTGAAGGCCATCTGCCAGACCAACGGTCGTCGTCGTCTTGCCTTCGCCAGCCGGCGTCGGGTTGATTGCTGTCACGAGAACGAGCTTGCCATCCTTCTTATCTGTCTCACGAAGCAGGTTGTAGTCGATCTTTGCCTTATACTTGCCATACTGCTCCAGATACTTCTCGTCAATCCCTGCCTTTGCCGCGATCTCCGTAATCGGGGACATCGGTGTTTCCTGTGCGATTTCAATGTCAGATTTGAATCCCATAGCTAAAAAATCTCCTCTCCTTATAAATACCAGTGGTGAAAATGAAGAAAGACGTCAGCCAGAGCTCTGCCCTGGTATTCCCGCGACATGTCTGTGAAGTAGCTCTTATCCGAGAAGCCGGAAAGAAGCTTAAAAAGGCACAAAAAAACTGCGCAGGGAATCATTTGCCATGATATCAGATGATATCCAGCACGCCATCCTTCTGAACGCAGTAGCGGAAGCGATACCGTAACGCGGAATAACTCCTTCGTTCACAACAAAGACCTTCCCATCATGTGACACTTAACGTACCGTATCTACTCTACCTGTAATCTCCCATGACCTCTCTTTTCAGCCGGTCCTGAGAGCATTACCCGTAACAATATAAAATTATTCGCGGAGGTTCTGAAAAGAAAAAAGACAGCATAATGGAAATGAATCATGCTGTCCAGACGGTCGACAAAATTATTATTTTGATTACCTTGTGGTGCTCCACTGGTCCGTCAGCAATCAAAACCTCTCACTTGCCACTCATTATACCAAACCAAAAACATTTGTCAAGAAAATATCAAATGTTTTTCCGGCTGTTTTTTGGATTTTTTTCAATACATTCTAACGAAGCAGGCAATTCACCAGAATTGCACAGATCTCCCGCAGAGCGTTGTGGGGCAGCATACCGATATCGGACGTGGCCGAAAGGCCACATACATCCGTATAGCCCTGCTCTCTGGCATACCAGAGCGCCCGGTAAATATGAAAATTGTTCGTGATCACGCCAACCGAACTGCTTACTTCCTCTTCTGCGTCACTTTCGGATAACCGTCGAATGACAGCGGCAGAGTACTTCAGATTTTCCTGTGTGCTGGTCGATTCCTCCTCCAGGATCAGCCGGTTCTCCGCAATCCCGGCTTCCGTCAGATAACGGTACATACACTCCGCTTCCGAAATATCTTCGTCCGCTCCCTGTCCCCCGGAGAGAATCAGAAGCGTATCCGGGTGCTCTCTGGCATAGGCGTCCGCGCGTTCCAGCCGATTTTTCAAAGCGCGGGAAGGGACGGTTCCGCGGACCTGCGCCCCGAGTACCACCAGATACTCCAGCTCCTCTTCGGAAGCAGAGTAAACCAGCGGCGGCAGAGGATTTTGTTTTCCCTCGTCAGAACCCGCAGCTGCGAACGAGTAGCTGCCATCCGTGCGCATGGCAGAAAACACGCGGCTGCCGATTACCAGAACAACCACAAGCGCCAGCAGCAGCAAGGCAGACACCGCCCCTGCCGCAAAGCGCAGAAAGCTCCCCGGATGTTTTTCCAGGTAATGCTCTCCCCCGCACAGCGAGAGCAGAATCGCACCGCCCAGAACCCAGATCCAGGCAAAGCTTGTCGAGATCCCGGCATAGGATACGATTCCGGCATAATAAAAAAGACAAAGGATGCCTAAACCTAAGCATCCTATCTCCAAAGCATGTCTCATACAGTACCCCCGTCCTGCCAGGCGCATGTCTTTTCACCTGTCAGATACCGTTCTGCGCAAATGCAATTCCGGCATCATAGGCTACCTGCCACAGCAGTATTTGTATTTTTTGCCGCTTCCGCAGGGACACGGATCGTTCCGACCGACCTTTTTCCCTTTCACAACGGTGTTCATCTTCTTGGCCTCAATATACAGCGCATGCCGTTTGTCCGTGTCAAAAATATTCTCCCACGCCGGGATGTTGTACAGCCAGTCTGCTCTCGCGTCTACCATATTTTTATAGAGCATCTCATTATCAAAATCCAGACTGACAGCGGTGTCCTCATCCATCTCCTCGATGGGATTCGGCTGCTTCAGGCTCTCATTTATGCCATCCAGAAAACCTGTCATCTCCATCACGGTCACATGATACTTTTCCGCCAGCTCCTTCACCGTACCGGTGACTGCTTCCTCCGGATTTTCGAGGAGCTGCTCATAAATCGCTTTTTCCTTTCGAAAATAATCCGACCAGAATCTCTGAAGCGTCTTCTTGTCCGTCTCCTGTGAATAGGCTGTGTTTCTCCAGGTTTCCAATAATCCCATAACTGTTTACCATCCTTTTCCTTCCCATTGAAGCCAGGAACCCCTGGCGTCAGCTTTCATATTTTCTCTGCGCATTATATACCACTTTTCAAAATATGGCAAGTGTTCACTCTCGCATATAAATAATAATCGGATATCCGGCAGTAATGGTATTGTAGATCGTCGCCGCCGCCGCAAGCGGAAGGTTGATGCAGCCATGGCTGCCGTTGGTCAGATACACATTGCCCCCAAAGGAGCTGCGCCAGGTTGCGTCGTGAAGTCCCTGTCCGTTCGCGAATGGCATCCAATAGGTGACTTCCGTCTCATAGCCGTAATATTCGCTGCTCAGCGTATACGGACTGGCCTTATAGGCAATGGCAAAGGCTCCCTGCAGCGTCTCCCGCTCTTCCTCCGTCGATTTCCCGCTGACGATGTCCGTCTCGACGACCAGCGTATAATCCTTATAAAGCCACAGATGCTGCTTGTCCAGGCTGACCTCAATGTAGCTGCCAGCCAGGTCGTCCGTCCCATCCCTCGTCAGGCCGGACTCACTGTATATCGGTTCCCGCTCAATGGTCGTGCCGCTTTCCAGGTCCTCGCAGAGCTGTTCAAACTCCGCGTCCTTGTCAATCCGGTATCCGTATTCATTGTTGCTGACCGTGACCGTATCGCCCGCTGTGGTTTTAAAGTAGCGGGTATTGTACTTCGTATTATAGGTGGAAGAAAGTTCGTCAATATAAGTCCAGATCAGAGACTCATTCAGCTCCACCCCGTCATCCGTAATCTCCAGCCAGGAGCAGATCGTATCGGAGTCCAGGACCTCTGTCACAGAGCCGAAGGTATATACGATCGAGGTGGTCTGATAATTCGCAAGGCTCTGATTCAGCTGCTCCAGACGTTCATTCAGTTCTTCGGAATTCTCCGTTACCTCCACTGTCTGGTACGAATTCACATCAATCTTCACCGTAATGGATTTGCGGAACAGTCCGTCTTCGAAGCTTTCGTTCATCGTCTGTTCCACAACTTCACGAAGATTATCCGCGTCTATGACATCCCCCTGCCAGCTCGGCACAATCACAAACTCGCCTTCCTCACTGTCATATTCCAGATAAGCATCCGTTGATTCCGTCCGCTCCAGCTCCACCTCGAAATTTTCCGCAGAAAAAGCCTGTGCCAGCTTTTCCTCATCTGCAAGCACAGTATATTCGATTTCGATATTTTTTCCTGTCTCAATCAGGCCTCGTTCGCTTAAGGTTTCTGCCTGTACCCTGGAGAGCTCATCCCGCAGGGCATCTCCATCCAGATAATAGCCGGCCTCACCCAAAGTCGTCCGGTAAAGCTCCTCCCCATTCTCCGTAAAAATCAGCTCGGTCTCTTCAAATTTCTTTTCGAGCTTCTGCGCCGCTTTTTCCGTCGTCATGCCTGATACACTGACTCCATAAATCGAAAGCCAGTGCGCCATATGTGTCTGGTCAGGCAGAAAATCGCCCAAAAAAACGCAAATCACAAAAAGAACCAGAACCAGCACTGCCGCCTGCTTCGTAAGGGTCTTTTTGCGTTTTGCCTCAATCTCGGATTGTCTTCTCTGATATTCCCGTTCTCTCCTGTAATAAGAATGTCTGTCCTGATTCATCCGTGATACCTCGGTGCTGTGCGTTTGCACAATTACTTTTACGCTACACAGCCGTGCACCCATGCTGCCTGGCTTTCCTCTCCGCATACCATCCGACCAAGGACAACCCCCGCACAGAAGCAAACCTCCGTGATCCACCGGCAGTCGCCAAGTACGGAATGGTATGGTTCTTTCATATAAGCCTCATGCGCGTTCTCGATATATGTAAACAGCTGTTCCGACGTGCGGATCTGCTCTGCCGCAAGCCGCTGTGTCTCCAATGACGCCTTCGACTCAGAGGTGCACAGATACGCGCGCAGCAGATATTTCAGCTCACTCTCATGCATGCAGTGGCCGCGCAGGCTTCCGTTGTAACAGGTATTATGTGGGAATGTAAAATAATCCGCCAGATAATGCAGCACAACGCCGGTCTGTGTCCAGATAGCGCGCCTGCTGTGATCCTCGTCGCTCGTATCAGTCTCAATCTGTAAGATCAGTTCCCGAACCTTTTCCCAGCTGTCATCAAACTGGTGCGGTTCTGAAAACATTTTTGGATTCAGATCCGGCTGAATCGAGCCAAAATAAAAGGCTTTCCTGTACAGATCCAGTTCCGCAAGCCGCAGCTCAGCCACCAAAAAAACAGACAATGCTATATGTGATTTTTTTCGCATAAAATTCTCCCTTTTCTGCCGTGGAGTGATTCTCTATCTTTTCCATCATGACAGGTCTGCCATCCCCGTAATAAAGCCTGCCGCATGTTCCCCGGCCACACTGCCAGTGTGTGGCCGGAGTGCGAACCATAATCCTGCTGCAGATCCTGCCCGGCTTTTTCTATCATTGTGCAGCGAAGCCGCTGCATCCCAGAATTTCTATCCACGTGCATTGTACCGCTTTCCAGGGCATTATGCAAGAAAAATAGTGTAAAATCGAGGTGAAACACCCCGGTAAATTCTGCCATTCCTCCGATCGTCCGTAATCACACATGATTACATCCGTCTGTCGATTGCTGCAATATCCACCAGCGTCAGGCCATGGATATTATTGTTTTCCAGGCTGGTGATCAGCGCATTCGCCGTATCCAGCGAAGTGAGAACGTTTACGCCAGTCTCAATCGCATTCCGCCGGATAATGAAACCATCTTTTGCATGGCCCACGCCCTGCGAAGGCGTATCGATGACCAGATCAATCTCATGGCCGAGGATCAGGTCCAGTATGTTCGGTGACTCCTGCTCCACTTTGCGGGTCATACGCACCTGTACATCCTCTTCCATCAAGGCGCGCGCCGTTCCCTTGGTCGCGAAAATATTGTACCCCAGCGCCTCAAACCGCTTCGCGATATCGATCACATCAAGCTTGTCCGAGTCACGCACCGTGATGATCATATTTTTGTATTTGGGCAGATTAATGCCCGCACCAAGAAACGCCTTATACAGCGCCTCATCGAAGGCCGCTGCAATGCCGAGGCACTCTCCGGTCGACTTCATCTCCGGCCCCAGGCTGATGTCTGCGCCCTGGATTTTCTCAAAGGAAAATACCGGCATCTTGATCGCGAAATAGTCCGCTTCCGGCTGCAGTCCCGGCTCAAAGCCCAGTTCACGGATGGTGGCGCCAAGAATTACCTTCGTCGCAAGCGGCACGATCGGGATCCCCGTCACCTTACTGATGTACGGCACGGTACGGCTGGAGCGCGGGTTTACCTCGATCACATACACCTCATCATTGCTGACAATAAACTGAATATTAATCAGTCCGATGACATGCAAAGAGCGGGCGAGCTTGCGCGTATAATCCTCAATGACGCGCTTGATCTTCTTCGAGATACTCTGTGCCGGATACACCGAGATGCTGTCTCCGGAGTGAATCCCCGCGCGCTCGATGTGCTCCATGATGCCCGGAATCAGGACATCGGTGCCATCGCAGACGGCATCGACCTCAATCTCCTTGCCCATCATGTATTTATCTACCAGAATCGGGTGTTCCTGGGCGATCTGATTGATCACACCGATATACTGCTCCACATCCTCATCACTGATCGCAATCTGCATCCCCTGTCCGCCAAGTACATAGGAGGGGCGCACCAGCACCGGATACCCCAGCTCATTGGCCGCCTTTTTCGCCTCTTCGGCCGTAAAGACGGTATGTCCCGCCGGCCGCGGAATATTGCATTTCTCCAGAATCTCATCAAAGAGCTCCCGATCTTCCGCCGCGTCCACATTTTCGGCGGAGGTGCCAAGAATCGGCACGCCCATCTTCATCAGTGATTCCGTCAGCTTAATCGCCGTCTGTCCGCCAAACTGTACCACCGCACCGTCTGGATTCTCCAGACGCACGACATTTTCTACATCCTCCGGGGTCAACGGCTCAAAATAGAGCTTATCCGCGATGTCAAAGTCCGTGCTGACTGTCTCCGGGTTGTTATTTATGATAATCGTTTCATAGCCTTCCTTCTCAAAGGCCCAGGTACAATGCACAGAGCAGAAGTCAAACTCGATGCCCTGCCCGATCCGGATCGGGCCGGACCCAAGAACAAGCACCTTTTTTCTGCGCGAAGTGGTTCCCCTGGTACAGCCCGATTCCGTTTCGGCCGCAGCGTTTCCGGCAAGCTCCCCCGATGCCTCGTTTTCACTGCCAAACACCGAGTAGTAATAAGGCGTCGTCGCGGCAAACTCTGCCGCACAGGTGTCTACCATCTTGTATGCGGCAATGATCCCATTGGAATAGCGCATCTGCTTAATCTCTTCCTCGCTCTTTCCGGTCAGGCGGGCAATCACGTTATCCGGGAATTCCACCCGTTTCGCTTCCTTTAACAGCTCGACCGTAAGCTCCTCTTTGCGCAGGCGCTCCTCCATCTCTGTCAGAATGGCAATCTTATCGATAAACCAGATATCGATCTTCGTCAGCTCATGTATTTTTTCATAGGAAAACTTCCGGCGCAGCGCCTCCGCGATCACCCAGATCCGCCGGTCGTCTACGACCGCGAGCTGCCGCAGCAGTGCATCGTCATCCAGGCCGGAAAAATCATAGGACAGCAGGCAGTCTACATGCTGCTCCAGCGAACGGATCGCTTTCATGAGGGCACCTTCAAAATTGGTACAGATGCTCATAACCTCACCGGTCGCCTTCATCTGCGTGGTCAGGCGGCGGCTTGCACTGATAAATTTATCGAATGGCAGACGCGGCATCTTAACCACGCAATAGTCCAGCATGGGCTCAAAGCTCGCATAGGTCTTTCCTGTGATCGCGTTTTTGATCTCGTCCAGCGTATAGCCCAGCGCAATCTTCGCCGCCACCTTTGCAATCGGATAACCGGTTGCCTTGGAAGCCAGCGCGGAGGAACGGCTCACACGCGGATTCACCTCTATCACACAGTATTCAAAGCTGTCCGGATGCAGCGCAAACTGGACATTACAGCCTCCGGTAATTTTCAGCTCGCTGATGATATTCAGCGCAGAGGTGCGCAGCATCTGGTATTCCTTATCTCCCAGCGTCTGAGACGGAGCCACGACAATGCTGTCGCCGGTGTGTACGCCGACCGGATCGATGTTTTCCATGTTGCAGACCGTAATCACATTGCCTGCGCCATCGCGCATCACCTCGTATTCAATCTCCTTCCACCCGGCGATGCAGCGCTCCACAAGCACTTGTCCGACACGGCTCAGCCGGAGACCATTTTCCAGGATCTCCACCAGCTCCTCATAGTTGTGCGCAATGCCGCCGCCGCTGCCGCCCAGCGTATAGGCAGGGCGCAGAACGACCGGATAGCCGATCGTCCGGGTAAAAGCTACGCCTTCTTCTACGGACTCTACGACCTTCGACGGAGCCACCGGCTCGCCGATTTTTTCCATTGTATTTTTGAATTCCTGGCGATCCTCTGCCTTTTTGATGGTCTGAGCAGTCGTTCCGATCAGGCGGACACCGTTTTTCTCCAGAAATCCCCGCTCTGCCAGCTCCATCGCCAGATTCAGTCCCGCCTGACCGCCCAGGGTCGGGAGCACGCTGTCCGGGCGCTCTTTTAAAATCAGCTGCTCAACCACTTCCACGGTCAGCGGCTCAATATACACGTGATCTGCGATGTCTTTATCCGTCATGATGGTCGCCGGATTCGAATTCAGCAACACAACCTCAATCCCCTCCTCATGAAGGGCACGGCAGGCCTGCGTACCTGCATAGTCAAACTCTGTGGCCTGTCCGATCACGATCGGGCCGGAACCGATGACCAATACCTTCTTAATATCCGGATTCTTTGGCATTACAAACGCACCTCCCTCTCATGATCTGGTTCTGGCATTTCTTTTCCGCCCTCATCCGCCGCGATTTTTTCTGCCGCAGCTTCCGGGCGCATCATCCCCATAAAACGGTCAAACAGATATCCCGAGTCCAGCGGACCGGGCGACGCCTCCGGGTGAAACTGAATTGTAAAAATATTCTTTCCGGTGTAAGCAAGACCCTCATTTGTCCCGTCATTGACGTTTTCAAATGCCGGCACTGCAATCGCCGGGTCCATATGCTCTGCGTCCACCACATATCCGTGGTTCTGTGAGGAAATATAGACGCGTCCGGTCGCCAGATCACGTACCGGATGGTTGCCTCCGCGATGACCGTACTTCATCTTATACGTATCGGCGCCATTCGCGAGCGCCATCAGCTGGTGTCCCAGACAGATCGCAAAAATCGGAACATCCGACGCGTACAGCTTTTTGATCTCCTCAATCATCGCTGTGCATTCCTTCGGGTCTCCGGGGCCATTGGAAAGCATGATGCCATCCGGGCTGGCCGCAAGGATCTCCTCCGCTTTTGTCAGTGCCGGATAGACCGTTACCTCGCATCCCCGCTGATTCAGGCAGCGCGCGATGTTCCGCTTTGTTCCAAGGTCAAGCAGCGCGACCCTGGGGCCATCCCCCTTAAGCACATACTTCTCCCGGCAGGTAACTTTTTCAACTACTTTTCCGGTTGTATAAGCGGCGAGTCTGGGAAGGATTTCTTCTAACTGATAATTCTCATTCGTGGTGATGCAGCCATTCATAGTGCCTTTTTCACGAAGAATTTTTGTAAGTGCGCGGGTATCAATACCGGCGATTCCTGGAATATCATATTTTAACAGAAAATTCTGAATCGTATCTTCGGAACGGAAATTACTCGGGATACGGGAAAGCTCCCGGACAATAAATGCGTCAAGCCAGGGTCGTTCGGACTCCATGTCCTCATAACAAATCCCATAATTACCAATCAGCGGATACGTCATCACCACTGCCTGTCCGGCATAGGACGGATCCGTCAACACTTCCAGATAACCAGTCATCGATGTGTTAAATACAATCTCACTCACCACCTCACGCGGTGAGCCAATACTGGTACCCGCAAATACTGTGCCATCTTCGAGTATCAGAAACGCTTTCATATGAATGCCGCACTCCTTTCTGCTGTCGAATTATCTGTCTGTATACCACTACTTGTAAAAGCTCTCTAATGTCCAGTCTCTTAGCCATGCAAGCATGGCACGAGACTTGCCATTGAGAACGCTTTTACCGTAAATCGCTCAATTTTACCATATCTTTTTTTATATTTCAACTTGTTTTAAATGGAATCGAAAAAAAGCAAAAGAAGAAAACACCCATTCCTGATCAGAGGAATATCCTAAAATAAGGCGACACATGAGGTTTTACAGATATGAACAACCGCTCTTTCAACGGAAAACTCCGGGCCGCACAGACAGGCGACCTGCCGGATACCGGAACACTGAAGGTTACGGTCCTTTCCGAGCAGAACCTTCCACTTTCGGATGCAGTGGTAGCGTTTTCTTTTACCGGAGATCCGGACAGCCGGATTGAGGAAGTACGCACGGACCAGAACGGCCAGACAGAACCGGTGACGCTCGCCGCCCCGCCGGTGGAATATTCTCTTGAACCATCGGAAGAACAGCCTTACGCGGAATACACGATCCGGGTATCCGCTCCGGGATACGAACCGGTCACAGTCAGCGGAGCAGAGCTTTTTGGCGGCCAGCTTTCCCTGCAGAGTGTCACTCTGCGGCAGTCGGCACCCGGGGAACAGCCGGATACCATTGTCATTCCGGAGCACACCCTTTACGGCTATTATCCACCCAAAATTGCGGAAGCGGAAGTGAAACCGGTCCGCGAAAACGGCGAAATCGTGCTCAACCGGGTCGTCGTACCGGAATACATTGTTGTACACGATGGAACGCCGCAGGATTCTACCGCACGTGACTACTATGTGCAATACAAAGACTATATCAAAAACGTCGCAAGCAGTGAAATCTATTCCACCTGGCCTTATGCAACGCTGGTTGCGAACATTCTGGCCATTCAATCCTTTACCCTGAATCGGGTCTATACGGAATGGTACCGAAATAAACGGTATGATTTCACGATTACTTCTTCCACCGCCTATGACCAGAAATGGGTCTATGGGAGAACCATTTTTGAAAGTATTTCCGAAGTGGTCGATGATGTGTTTCAGAATTACCTTTCCCGGCCAAATGTAAAGCAGCCGATCCTGACCCAATACTGCGACGGTTCCCGGGTAACCTGCCCGCAGTGGCTCTCGCAATGGGGCAGTGCAGTGCTCGGTGAGCAGGGCTACACGGCCCCGGAAATCATCCGCTACTATTATGGAGACGATATGTACATCAATTTCGCCGAACAGGTCTCCGGCGTTCCGTCCTCCTATCCGGGTTACCCGCTCTCCGTCGGTTCGGTCGGCGCAGATGTGCTGAAAATCCAGGAACAGCTCAACGCCATCTCCGGCAATTACCCGCTGATTCCCAGGCTCGTGCCGGACGGCATCTTCGGCGAAGCGACGCAGGAGGCCGTGAAAGTTTTCCAGTCCGTCTTCGGTCTGACACAGGACGGCATCGTCGGCAGCCGCACCTGGTATAAGATATCGGACATCTACGTCGCAGTGACACGGATCGCGGAGGGCGCCTGAAGAGGCCGCCAGAGGTCCGCTCGTGCCGCATGATGCCCGCCGTTTTCCGTTTTACTCCAGGAACTTCTTTAATTCATCCATGAACGTATTGACATCCTTGAATTCCCGATACACGGACGCGAAGCGCACGTACGCTACCGCGTCCAGTTCCTTCAGCTTTTCCATCACAATCTCACCGACCAGCTTGCTGGCGATCTCTTTTTCTTCCATATTAAAAAGATCCATCTCGATCGCGTCGACGGTCTCCCGAATCTCCCGGATCGGGATCGGGCGCTTGTAGCAGGCACGCATGATGCCTGCCTCCAGCTTATTCCGGTTGTACTGCTCTCTGCTCTGGTCTTTCTTAATCACGATAAGCGGAATCGACTCCACCTTCTCATAAGTCGTAAAACGCTTGCCGCAGGCATCGCACATCCTGCGCCGGCGAATGGAGGCGCCATCGTCCGCGGGTCTCGAATCTACGACACGGGTATTATCCATATTACAAAATGGGCATTTCATGGTATCTCCTCTTCTTTCTTTTCCTGTATGAGAGTTTCCCTGCCGGAAAATCTCCGGCAGGCCAGCCAGATTCGTAACCATTCAGAACAACTGGCTGCCAGTCTGCGCTTCGGTCTGAACGATTGCCTGGATTCAGTCATCATCCAGCTTCAGCACACTCATAAACGCTTTCTGCGGAATCTCTACGCTGCCAAACTGGCGCATGCGTTTCTTGCCTTCCTTCTGCTTTTCCAGCAGCTTCTTTTTTCTGGAAATATCACCGCCATAGCATTTTGCAAGCACGTCCTTGCGCATCGCCTTCACTGTCTCACGCGCAATAATCTTGCTGCCAATCGCCGCCTGGATCGGAATCTCAAACAGCTGGCGCGGAATCTCCTGCTTCAGCTTTTCACACATCCTGCGCCCACGCTCATAAGCCGTATCCGCATGAACGATAAAGGACAGCGCATCGACTTCTTCTTTATTTACAAGAATATCCAGCTTCACCAGCTCGGAACGCAGATAGCCTTTCATCTCGTAATCGAAGGACGCGTACCCGCGGGAACGGGACTTAAGCGCATCAAAGAAATCATAAATAATCTCATTCAGCGGCAGCGTGTATTTCAGTCGCGCACGCGTCTCTTCCATGTATTCCATACCTTCGTAAATGCCGCGCCGCTGCTGACACAGCTCCATGATTGCCCCCAGATATTCGGTTGTCACCATAATCTCCGCCTCGACAACCGGCTCTTCCATATAATCAATCTCCGATGGATCAGGCAGATTGGTCGGATTGGTCAGCTCTATCATCGTCCCATCTGTCTTATAGACTTTATAAATCACGCTCGGGGCAGTCGTAATCAGGTCCAGGTTATATTCGCGCTCCAGCCGCTCCTGTATGATCTCCAGATGCAGCAGGCCAAGGAAACCACAGCGGAATCCGAACCCCAGCGCTACAGAGGTCTCCGGTTCAAACTGAAGCGACGCGTCATTCAGCTGCAGCTTTTCCAGCGCGTCCCGCAGATCCGGATACTTGGCCCCGTCCACCGGATACATGCCGCAGTATACCATCGGATTCACTTTTTTATATCCCGGAAGCGGTTCTTTGCAGGGGCGCTCCGCGTCCGTCACCGTATCGCCCACCCGTGTGTCCTTCACATTTTTCAGGCTGGCGGTCAGATAGCCAACCATGCCGGCGCTCAGCTCCTCACAGGGAATAAACTGCCCCGGCCCGAAATACCCCGCCTCCACGACCTCGGCTTCCGCCCCGGTCGCCATCATACGGATCTTTGTACCCTTTTTCACGGAGCCATTCATCAGGCGGATAAAAATGATCACGCCTTTATAAGAATCATACACGGAATCAAAAATCAACGCCTGCAGCGGTGCATCCGGATCGCCGGTCGGCGCAGGAATCTTTGTCACCACCTGCTCCAGCACCTCATGCACATTCTGCCCGGTCTTCGCTGAGATCTGCGGCGCATCCTCTGCCTCGATGCCAATCACATCCTCAATCTCATGGATCACGCGCTCCGGCTCCGCGCTCGGAAGATCAATTTTATTAATAACCGGCATGACATCCAGGTCATGGTCAAGTGCCAGATACACGTTCGCCAGTGTCTGTGCCTCAATCCCCTGCGCTGCGTCCACAACAAGAATCGCTCCGTCGCAGGCCGCCAGTGAACGCGACACCTCATAGTTAAAATCGACATGCCCGGGCGTATCAATGAGGTTGAAAATATATTCTTCCCCATCATCCGCCTGGTAAATAATCCGGACCGCCTGCGACTTAATCGTAATGCCGCGCTCCCGCTCCAGATCCATATTGTCCAGCACCTGATCCTGCATCTCGCGGCTGGTCAGAAGACCGGTCATCTCAATGATCCGATCCGCCAGCGTTGATTTTCCATGATCGATGTGCGCGATAATACAAAAATTCCTGATTTTGCTCTGATCTACCGTCACTCTTTTCTTCCTCCCCGGTTCCCCGGTCTTCCCGTATTTCTTTTCTCTATGCACCTGACTGCACGCCTTCCATAACCGGACGAGCAGCGCCGCGATGGAGGCGGATGCCTGCTGCAGGCACAATGTTTCAAGTTAGTATAACACAAACCGGCAGTCAGGCAAAACAGAAATTGAAAGAAAATTGGAAAATTTCGCCGGAAAAACCCGAAATCATTCCGAACTATTCCAACACTCATTCCAGAATCTGCCGGATCAGATTCGCGACAGGCGCCATCGCGTTTTTCTCTTCCTCCACCGTGTTCAGCTGTGTCCCGGCTTCAATCAGCAGGGACCGCGCGCGCAGATGCAGATTGTAGCGCTCCGCCTGCAGATAGATTTTGCGGGTAAAGCCGGGGTACTCCACGTTGGCAAGCACCTGCAGCTGCAGGGAAAAAGCAAGATTCTCTGTCAGGTATTCATTCGGCAGCCAGGTGAGGGCTTCGCCGCCCGCATTGCGGGACAGTCCGTTAAAAAACATAATTCTCGAGACAGCCTCCCCGTCGATCTCCGTCACAAAATCCTCCCGGTCGCCTTCCACTCCATCCCGGTGCAGGTCAATCAGCACCTCTATGGTCGGATTTTCCTCCAGAATCGCCTCAATTGCCTCCCGGGCATAATCATAGGCCGCACTCCGGTCAAGGACTCCATCGACCAGATCATATACCCCCGTATCGTGAATTACATTGTAGCCGTAGCCGCGTAGCTCGTCCGCCAGAATCTCGCCCATCCCTACCACCGTATCGCCCACCTCACCCTCGGCTGAGTCTGCAAAAGCCTCTTGGGAATGCGTGTGATAAATCAAAATCTGCGGAACAGACGAATCCTGCTCCAGAGACAGATCCATCCCAAGCAGTTTTTCCGCATCAATGAGCTCGGCATCCGCCGCCGTATCCTCATCTACCGTATAATAATTCGTCACAAGATAAGAAAAGTCCGTCAGAAGTGGCAAGGCCTGTGAGAAAATACTTCCCACAGATACCTCCTGAATCGCATCATCCTCTGCGGCTGTCTGCGTCTCTGTCTCCGTCTGCATCTTTGCAGCTGTCCCGCTTTGTGTCTCTGCCGCTGTTTCCGTCTGCATCTGTGCAACTGTCCCGGTCTGTGTCTCTGTTGCTGTCTCAGATTCCTTCTCTGCTTCCGTCTCACTCTGCGCCAGAGCTTGTCCGCCCTCTTCTTCTGCTACGTAGCTTAATACCGGCACCACCTGTCCAAACCATGTACTCAGCCATCCGCTGAGCTTCTTTCCTTCCACTGCCGCCGTATATGCAAGAGACCAGGTGCGCATCGCAGTATCCTCAGCAGACTGCTGCACATTCCCTGCCTCCGTCTTTTTCTGCATCTGATTACACGCCGCCAGGAGAGCGCCGCTTTTATACATAATATAAGCTCCCAGTACAGCCATCACGCCATAGAGCAATTTTTGCAGCCAGCTGTTTTTCCGCATAGATCCTCCCGGGACATCGAGCAGGAAGCGGCTTGCCGAATCCTGCTCGCCGCGCGGGGCGCATCCAGCGCCAGCTGGAAAACTTCCCTATGCGCCCCTGCGCATCATTACGAAACCCCACACCTGACAGGCAGGTATGGGGTTCTCCTTTTTCCCTATTGTAACCGTTCCAATTTTTCACAGTTACCCCTTATTTACTCTATGCGTTATTTTCCTTCTTTAGAACCGGAATCGCTTCTGTCAAAGCGCGGCCGCTACCTCCTGATAGAGCTCGTCGCCCTCCGGAATTTTATAAACCTTTCCTTCCTCCTCGGAATAGCAAAAGTAGTCATCGCCTTCCTTCGACAGATAAATCTGATGAGAACCACCCTTCTTATCACTCACCTGGATTTCCAGATCCCCCTTATGCGGCCGAAATTCCTCTTCTCCTGATTCAGCCGGAGCGCTCTCACGGCTGTATTCATCAAGCAAGCGGACGATTTTTTCCTTCCTTGCCTGATCCGTCAGATCAATCTGCTCCATCTCATCGTTTGTCCATGTAACCTTCACACTGTCCGCGACAAGTTCCTCTGACACCAGTGAATCATCCCTCGAATACAGGACCAGACCCGTCAGCACCAGAATGCCTGCCAAAACGGCCAGCAAAACTGCTGCCCTTCTCCCCTCAGGCTTCAACATTCGCATGCATTGCACCTCCCCTTCCTGTTGAAAAAATGTCGTGATAGGTGCATTATACAACAGGGGGAATCAAAAAATGCAAAGCTTTTCTTAATATTTCTTAAGCAATTCTATAAGTTTTATCCTTCCACTACTAAATATTTGCCATCGGGCAGAGCAAACACTTCTGCCTGCTCCAGTATTTCCTCTTTTGTCATGCCGGAAATGTCTCCGCCGTTCTCTTTAAAGTATTTTTTCAGTTCTTTATAATTATCGAGGACAACCGCCATACACTCTTCCAGGAACTCATCTGCATCTTCCAGTGTTTCCGCGACGGATTCATCAAAAAGCTGCCCCTGATTTTTTAAGAAAACCTCCAGATATTCTTTTTTATATGTCATACAATCTCCTTTTTCCTGTCCGCAGTCTCCTGAACCGCTATGCTCTGCCGGCGGGTCAGGATTCTGTCAAAATAGAAACGATCGCTTCCGGTCTGGAACTGTTGGAAACAGTCACAATCAGAGCTCACAGGCGTCAAGCGCCTCTCCAATCCCTTTCTTTCCGACCGGAAGATGACCAAAACAGGTAAGCTTCATAGAATCCGAGTATGCCTCGTTTTCCGGTTCAGAAAACCAGAGCATTCTCGCCTCCCAGTTGTTCTCCCGAATCTGCATCGCTTTTTTTCTTCCCTGCTGGCCATAGGTCACAACCACCATAATCAAACATGGATTCCGGCGTACAAAATGCAGGAATGGAAGCAGTTCGTTTTCGCCAATATACATATGGATCAGGGGCCACTCCCCCCGCTCCCGCACCGCCTCACGAAGCAGGCTGGCATACTCATTGACATCTTCTTCTTTATCCGCGTACATGACGAACCGGACCATCGCCTCACCTCCTGTTCTCTCTGATTTATGATGTTCCATACACCAAACATTACCCCGGCTTTTTCTTCCGGTACTGTTTTTTTCATAATATACGCCAGGAGGTTTTTTTCAATAGAATTCAGTTGAACGGTCGTTTTTTCAGTTAAACGGTAATCCGTTCTGCCATAATCTCGTGAAACTGTCCGCCACAGCGCTCAACTTCACCAAGGACCGTGTCGATTCCGGACCGGGTCTGATGCCAGTTCTGGCGGCTGATCCCATCAACCACCACCGGGCAGACAAGAAAGTCCGTATCCGGAAACTGCTGCTGGTAATACATAAGGCTGTGTCTGGCGTGAAAGGCCTTGCAGCAGAGGATCGCCCGCCGAACGGGCAGCTGCGCCGCCTCCGTCACCCGTCTGGAATAAATGGCGTTCTCCCAGGTAAAGGTCGCCTCCGGCTCCCGGAGAATGGCCTGCTGCGGAACACCTTCCGCACGCAGAATTCCGCCGAGAAAATCGGATTCCGTTTCCCTGTCATAGATGGAAGCATTCCCCTTTATGCTGTGTTTTCCGGAAGGCAGAATATAAGGGGCATAGCCCTCATGATAAAGGCCGGCCGCCCGCCTCGCCAGCTCCGGTCGAAAGCTTCCGGGTATAAAAATAATGTCCGCTTTGCGTGGCTCATCCTCCACAAAAATAAACTCCGTGATCGCATCGTAGAACATCAGTCTCCTCCCATCTCCAGCCATGCCGTCCGCAGCCGGCCGCACGCAGCCCGGATCTCCTGCTCCGAAAGGTTGGCATAGCCGAGGATAACCGTATTGCCCGCTGTATTTCTGGCGTTCCCGACGTAATAACCGGACAAGCCATAAACACGAACACCCTGCGCAGCCGCACGGCGGATGGCTTCCTCTTCTGTCATGCCATTCGTAAAGGTCAGCAGCAGGTGCACTCCTGCGTTTTCCCCGCTCACCTGACAGATTTCCCGGAAGGATTTCAGCTCTTCCAGCAACACATCATGGCGGCTGCGGTATACCGCGCGCATGCGATTCAGGTGGCGCTCGTAATAGCCCTTGTTCAGAAAACCGGCAATCAGCATCTGATCAACACGGGAAACCGTGCTGGAGATGTTTCTCGCCCTGGCATTGTACAAACCCATCAGCCGCTCCGGAAGCACCAGATAGCTGACACGGATCGAAGGCGCGATGGATTTTGAAAAGGTTCCGATATAAATCACACGGTCGTCCTCATCATAACCCTGAAGCGCCGGAATTGGTTTGCCTTTATAGCGGAATTCACTGTCGTAATCGTCCTCTATAATATAGCGCTCTTGCCCGTCTTTTCCGGATTTGGCCCAGCGAAGCAGCTGCATCCGGCGCTTCACCGGCATGACCGTTCCCAGCGGATACTGGTGGGACGGCATCACATAAGCCAGCCAGGATCCCGTCTGTTCGAGCTGATCGACCCGCATTCCGGATTCATCCATTTCCACGATGCGCACATCATTGGAGAGATTGCAGAACAGATCATACGCTTTGCGATATGTCGGACTTTCCATCGCGATCTTCATGCCGCCCCCGAACATGCTGCAAAGCAGCAATAGAAGGAAATCGTTCCCCGCGCCGACTACAATCTGCTCCGGGCGCGCGTTTCCCCCACGCGCCTGATGCAGATAAGCTGCAATCGTTTCCCGCAGCTCCCATTCGCCCTGCGGATCTCCCAGACGAAAGAGATATTTGTCTTCCTCCAGCAGCAGCTCTTTCGAGAGTTTTCTCCATGCATGATGCGGAAAGCTGTTCAGGTCGACACCATGAGGAGAAAAGTCAAACAGACAGGCTTTTTCTCCCGGCGTCCGTCTTTCTGTGGTCTGCGCAATTACCGGCTTTATGCGGACAATCCCTTCCAGGTCACACACAAAATATCCCCTGTTTGGCACTGCCTCGATAAAGCCTTCCGCGACCAGCTGATCATATGCCATATTCACTGTCGTTCTGCTTACCTGCAGATAATCTGCCAGTTTTCTCGAAGAGGGCAGCCTTTCTTTAAAAGGCAGCCCTCCGCTCTGAATTTCATTTTTGATATAATTGTAAATCTGCTCATACAAAGGAGTCGATGCATGGACATCCAGGCTGATGGTCAGGTCATTCATGAGGCATGTTCTCCCCTTACTCCGCTTTTGGCAAACGGAAGGAACTCTTTAAGGAAACAATCCGGTTGAATACAAGCGCCCCCTCTTTGGAGTCCTTTGCGTCTACGCAGAAATACCCCTGGCGCACAAACTGAAAGCTGTCATACGGTCTGGCAAAGCACACCGCGCTTTCGCAGCCCCCGGCGGTCTCTGCCGTCAGGTCAGGCCGGGAAGGCATCGTCACCAGCTTCGCATCTCCAAAGGCCGGCTCAATCGGACAGTCATTCAGGACTGTCAGGGAATTCGGATTCAGGTTCAGAGAGCCATCCTCATTGTATACCCCTTTAGACTCATCGATGATATTTTCATACAGGCGCACCGTCGCGCGAAGCGCAGTCTTTGCCGCTACCCAGTGAATCGTCCCTTTGACCTTGCGCCCGGTAAACCCGCTGCCGCTCTTTGTCTCCGGATCGTAGGTGCAGTGAATCACCGTCACATTTCCGTCCTCATCCTTTTCCATGCCTGCGCATTTCACAAAGTATGCACCCATCAGACGTACTTCATTGCCAGGAAACAGGCGGAAATATTTTTTCGGCGGATTCTCCATAAAGTCCTCACGATCAATATAGAGCTCCCGGCCGAATGGAACCTTACGCGTACCGAGCTCCGGGTTTTCCAGATTCAGCTCTACATCCAGATACTCGATCTGGTCTTCCGGATAATTGTCAATCACCAGCTTTACCGGATCCAGTACAGCCATCATACGCGGCCGCTTCATCTTCAGGTCCTCACGGATGCAGTATTCCAGCATCGCATAGTCCACGGAGCTCTGACTCTTGCTGATCCCGCACAGATCGACAAACATCTGAATTGACTCCGGAGTAAAGCCCCGCCGCCGCAGCGCCGCAATGGAGACCAGCCGCGGATCGTCCCAGCCATCCACAATTCCATCTTCCACAAGCTTTTTGATATAGCGCTTGCCGGTCACGACATTCGTCAGGTACAGCTTCGCAAATTCGATCTGTTTCGGCGGATGCTCATACCCGACCTCCCGCACTACCCAGTCATAAAGCGGCCGGTGGTCCTCAAATTCCAGCGTACAGATCGAATGCGTCACACCCTCAATCGCGTCCTCGATCGGATGCGCAAAATCATACATCGGATAAATGCACCATTTATCTCCGGTATTGTGATGCGACATATGCGCCACACGGTAAATGACCGGATCCCGCATATTGATGTTTGGAGAGGCCATGTCAATTTTTGCGCGGAGTACCTTTGCGCCGTCTTCGTACATCCCATTCTTCATGTTCTCAAACAATTCCAGGTTTTCCTCTATGCTGCGGTTCCGATAAGGGCTCTCCTTCCCCGGCTCCGTCAATGTACCGCGGTAGGCGCGGATCTCCTCGGCGGAAAGGTCACAGACAAAGGCCTTTCCCTTTTTGATCAGCTTCACCGCCGCCTCATACATCTGATCAAAATAATTCGATGCAAAAAACAGCCGGTCCTCAAAATCTGCCCCCAGCCATTTTACATCTGCGATAATCGAATCAACAAACTCCGTCTTTTCCTTTGTCGGGTTGGTATCGTCAAAGCGGAGGTTGAATTTCCCACCATATTTCTTTGCCAGGCCATAATTCAAAAGAATGGATTTCGCGTGGCCAATGTGCAGGTAGCCATTCGGCTCCGGCGGAAACCGGGTGCAGATGGTCTCATATTTGCCTTCCGCAAGATCCGTATCAATGATCTGCTCAATAAAATTCCTCGAAACTGCCGATTTTTCTTCCATAATGTTCTCCTCCTGTCACCTGGTTTTCTCCCTTTTCCGGCATGACATATACGCAAGAATAGCACAAGAAACCTTAGTTATCAAGGCCGACTTTTTTCAGCATCTCTGCCACCGCCCGGATGTATTCCGGCGTCGTGCCGCAGCAGCCGCCGATAATCGAAGCTCCGGCTTCCACCAGGTCCCTCATATACCGTGCAAATTCCTCTGCCCCCATGCTGTAAACCGCTTTCCCGGAATCATCGATCTGAGGCATGCCCGCATTTGGCTTGGCAATCACCGGAACCGTTACATGTTCCCGGATATTGCGGATCACAGAAACCAGCTGATCCGGCCCTACCGAACAGTTCACACCGACCGCATCCGCGCCTGCGGCTTCAAAGGACATCGCTGCTTCCGTTGCATTACCGCCGGTAAAAATACTGCCATCCGCCTCTACCGTCACCGTACAGAGAATCGGCAGATCGCAGACACTGTGTGCCGCATCAATCGCCGCCATTGTCTCTTCAATCTGGTACATGGTCTCCACCGCGAGCAGATCCACCCCGGCCTCCGCCAGATAGCGCACCTGTTCCTGATAGATTTCAAACGCTTTCTCATAGGTCATATCGCCCATGGGCTGCATCATCCTTCCGGTCGGACTGATGTCCCCCGCCACCAGCACGCCATCCGTCGCGATCTCTCTGGAAAAACCGGCAAGTGTCAGATTCATCTCACGAATCTGATCCTCCAGGCCATGCTTTGCGAGATTACAGCGGTTTGCTCCGAACGTTGGCGCGTAGATCACGCGGCTTCCGGCTTCGATAAATGCCCTCTGAAGACGCTGAAGCACTTCCTTATGCTCCAGAACCCAGGCTTCCGTGCAGACGCCGCGCGGCATTCCCATCGCCATCAGATTCGAACCGGTCGCTCCGTCTACCAGCAGAAGATTTTGGGCAAGCATTCGAAATTCTTCTCTCGTCATCGTCTCTGTCTTCCTTTCTGTCTTGAATTCAGTCTTTCGGCGGAGCTACCAGCTTCTCCCGCTCTTCAAGATCTTCCAGCAGCTCTTTGTAGGTACTTTGCAGCGCCACCTTCGCTGTGGTCTGCTTTTTGATCTGTCCGACGGACGCAGCCGATTTCGCGATTGGCTGGCGCGTCCCGGCTCCGGCCACACAGCCGCCCGGGCAGGCCATCCCTTCCAGCAGATAGCCATTGTATTTTCCGGCTTTGGCGAGGGAGAGCAGCTTCCGGCAGTTTTCCAGTCCCTCCGCGCTCTCTGTTTTTACCTCCAGATCCGGGTAAAGCTCTTTGATGCAGTTCACCACCGCGCCCGCTACGCCGCCGCTCACGGCAAAGCCGCGTCCATCCGCGCTCGCCTCCTGCGGAAGCGGCTGCTCCTCCAATGCGGAAAAATCAACCTCTTTGGCCTCAAACATGCCCATCAGTTCCTCAAATGTCAGGACAAAATCCACATCGCTGCGAATTGTACGCCGTCCGGCTTCCAGCTTTTTCGCTGCACATGGACCAATAAACGCTACCTTACAGCCCGGATGCTGTTTTTTGATCAGACGCCCGGTCAGCACCATCGGCGTCAGCGCCATCGAAATACAATCGGAATACTGCGGAAAAAGCTTCTTCGCCATCATCGACCACGCCGGGCAGCAGGAAGTCGCCATAAACGGAAGCTTTTTCGCTGTTTCCTGCTCCCTGCCGTCGGCCGCCGCAGTTCCCTCGGGAGAGACGCCCATCACTTCCTGTGCGAAATCCTTTGCCTCCTCGATCGTACAGAGGTCGGCACCGATCGCTACCTCTACCACATCCTCAAAGCCCAGAGCCTGCAGCGCCGAACGCATCTTTCCCGGTGTAAGCGCAGGGCCAAACTGTCCCGCTATCGCAGGGGCGATTGCCGCGTACACGGGAGTATCACTCTTTATGGCCTGAATCGTCTGAAAGATCTGCGCTTTGTCCGCAATTGCCCCAAATGGGCAGTTCGCCAGACACATCCCGCAGGAGACACATTTCTCCTGATCAATTTCCGCGCGCCCATATTCGTCAGAGCCAATCGTTTTCATCCCACAGGCCTTTGCGCAGGGGCGTTCCAGCTTTAAGATTGCTCCATAGGGGCAGGCACTCAGACATTTTCCGCATTTCACACATTTTTCCTGATCAATCACAGAGCGCCCATTCACAAAAGAAATCGCCCCCTTCGGGCAGACCTCCCGGCACGGATGAGCCAGACATCCCTGGCAGGCGTCTGTTACCTTCATCTCATTATCCGGACATTTGTGACAGGCAAATTTGATAATATTGATCAACGGCGGCTGATAGTATTTTTCCGGCTTGACGCATTCCTCCGCCCCGGTAGACACCGGTGCGTGCTCCGATGCAGACCGCAGATTCAGTCCCATCGCAAGGCGCATCCGCTCCTTTACAATCGCGCGCTCCAGAAAAACACTTTCCCGATAGGTAGACACTTCCCCCGGAATCACACGGTAGGGAATCAATTCCATCTGAGAGAGGTCCCCGTCCTGGTAATCATAGGAAAGTCTGGCGACCTCCGCAAATACGCGCTTGCGGATATCATTGACTGATGTGTAAATTCCTCTCATTGCCATAATTTTTCTCCTTCCATTGTGTATGCCACACTATATTCTATGGAATCGGACCGTGGCATGGTATTTTTCCGCAAGCTCCTGACTGCCTCCTGGTGTGAAATTCTCTGCCCGCAACGGTCTTTCCTTATCTGCTTCCAAAAAACGGCAGGCTGAAATATTACAATTTTCTTCTGAGATATTCCGCACGCCCCGCTTCGTACAGATTATTCCCTTCCCTGTCAATGATCACAACCAGAGGCATATCCTCCACATACAATTTCCGCAGCGCCTCTGCTCCCAGATCCTCATATGCGATCAATTCCGCTTTTTTGATACACCTCGCGAGCAGAGCGCCCGCGCCTCCAATGGCGCCAAAATACACACCGCTGTATTGTTTCATGGCCTCCACAACCTCCGGCAGGCGCGCGCCCTTGCCAATCATCCCGCGTGCGCCGGCACGCATCAGGATCGGCGCATATGCATCCATACGCCCGCTCGTGGTCGGCCCGGCGGAACCGATCACCTGTCCGGGCTTCGCCGGTGTCGGTCCGACATAATAAATAGTCGCGTCTGTCGGATCAAATGGCAGCGGCTCGCCCTTCGCAAGCGTCTCGCACATTCTCTTATGCCCCGCATCGCGAGAGGTGTAGACCGTGCCTGTCAGAAGCACCTGATCCCCTGCGTGAAGGGTACGCGCAAGCTCCTCCGTAAGCGGCAGTTCCACGCGTCTTCTTTCCATAATAAAATCCTCCTGTCAGCCTTCCACAATCACGTACCCGTGCACACCCTGACCAGATTTGCCTCTAAGGTGTGACCGATAACGACATAGCTGCATGCTCAGATAACCTCCGTCTTATGCCGGGTCACATGGCAGCTGATGTTTACCGCACACGGCATTCCCGCAATGTGTGTCGGCATTGTCTCAATATTCAGTCCGATCGCCGTCATCCTGCCGCCAAAGCCCTGCGGGCCGATGCCCAGAGCGTTAATCTTTTCCAGCATCTCTGTTTCCAGGTCCGCGTAAAATGGATCCGGATTTCTCTCATCCAGCGGCCGCATCAGCGCTTTCTTCGCCAGCAGCGCACATTTATCGAAGGTGCCTCCGATACCGACACCAACGACCATCGGCGGGCAGGGATTCGGCCCGGCCGTCTCGACCACCTCCAGAATAAAATCTTTGATCCCCTGCAGGCCCGCAGAAGGCTTAAACATGCGGATCATACTCATATTCTCACTGCCAAAGCCCTTCGGTCCCACGGTAATCCGGACAGTTTCGCCCGGGACGATTTCCGTATAAAGCATCGCAGGCGTATTGTCCCCCGTATTCTGACGGCGAACCGGGTCTTTTACCACAGATTTTCTCAGATATCCATTCACGTACCCGCGGCGAACCCCTTCGTTTACTGCTTCCGTCAGGTCGTCTCCCGTCAGATGCACATCCTGTCCGATTTCCAGAAACACGCAGGCCATTCCCGTATCCTGGCAGATCGGCACCTGCCTGGCATCCGCAATCTCAAAATTTTCAATGATATCATCCAGAACGCTTTTTGCGAGTTCCCCATCCTCACAGGCATGGCAGCTTCTCAGCGCACCCTGCACATCCTCCGGCAAATGTTCATTCGCCTCCACACAAAGCCGTTCGATCACCTCGGTAAGCTTTCTGACCGAAATCTCACGCATCTGTTATCGCCTCCTTCATACGCCACGCGGCGCGTCCTCTGCTCTGCGCAGAATATCATATCTCCCGGCTTCGCACTCCAGCCTGACCCACAGCTTCTGCTGTGGATGCGGCGCACTTTCCATCGGTACTCCATCCTGGTCACAGATACCCAGCACCAGCGTCTGCAGGTTTCTGCCGTCCGGCTTCATCACTTCGATGCGCTCTCCGACAGAAAATTTATTGCGCTGCTCAATGGAATACCAGTCCCCCGCATGATGGGTTTCCTCTTTTTCGCGGAGGTCTCCGCCCGGCATTTCCCCTTCTGTCCGGGTATCTCCGATCGTTCCCAGATAGGTGTATTCTTTTATATAGGTATTGCTGTCATAGATCTGGGATTCCTGGTTCGGTTTTCCATAGAAAAAGCCGGTAGTGAACTGCCGGTACGTGCAATGGGATATCTGTTCCCGATACCAGGGCAGGTTTTCCTCATACAGGGCCGGATCCCGCAAACAGTCATCAATCGCCTTGCGGTAAGTGCGCGCTACCGTCGCGACATAGAGCGCGGTTTTCATTCTTCCCTCAATCTTGAAGCTGTCAATCCCCGCCTCCAGCAAATCCGGAATGTGCTCGATCATGCACAGATCCTTCGAATTAAAAATATAAGTGCCGCGCTCATTTTCCTCAATCGGAAGATATTCTCCCGGCCGCGTTTCTTCTGCCACTGCGTATTTCCAGCGGCATGGGTGGGTACAGGCTCCCTGGTTCGCGTCCCGGCCGGTAAAATAATTGCTGAGCAGACAACGCCCGGAATAAGAAATACACATGGCTCCGTGCACAAACGTCTCAATCTCCATCGCCGAAGGAAGCTTCGCGCGCAGTTCCCTGATTTCCGCAAGGGAAAGCTCGCGCGCAGTGACAATGCGTTTCGCCCCCAGCTCCCACCAGAAACGGCAGGTCTCATAATTCGTATTGTTCGCCTGCGTACTGATGTGCCGCTCAATCTCCGGACAAACGCGTTTCGCGATCTGAAAGACGCCTGGATCCGCAATAATCAGCGCGTCCGGGTGCAGTTCTTTTAATTCCTGAAAATAGCGTTCTATACCTTCCAGATCGCGGTTATGCGCCAGAATATTAGCCGTCACATAGACCTTCACCCCGTGCGCGTGCGCAAACGCGATTCCCTCCGCCATCTGCGGCATCGTAAAATTCTTCGCCTTTGCCCGCAGGCCGTAGACTTCTCCGCCGATATACACCGCATCAGCGCCAAACATCACTGCTGTCTTCAAAACCTCCAGGCAGCTCGCCGGAATCAATAACTCTGGATGTCTCACGACTCAGGCTCCCTCTCTCTTCTCATAAAAATCGGACCGTTCTTCCCGCATCAAAGGCGTTTCCGCCTGTTTTACCGTGACTGCCGCGCCATCCCCGACCGCAACGATTGAGGTCAGAAGACCCTCCGTGTGCTTCAGCACATACAGATATTCCCGCATTCGTTTGTAGATCGTGCGATCGCGCTGCTCAATCGCATAATGTGATTCGATGATATCGCCGTCCTGCAGCACATTATCAGAGACCAGTACGCCGTCCACACGCAGCAGCCGCAATACCTCCGGCAGAAAGTGGATATACTGCCCCTTTGCCGCATCCATAAAAATAAAATCAAAGGATTCCCTCAAAGACGGCAGAATTTCCTTTGCATCCCCGGGTAAAAGCGTAATTCGCTCCTCCATCCCGGCCCGTCTGAAATTCTCCCGCGCAAGCGGAATCCGCTTCTCATAGTTTTCAATGGTGGTAATCCGGCATGCCGGAGCCGTATTTGCGGCCATTAAAAGTGCCGAAAATCCGACCGCCGTGCCAACCTCCAGGATCCGGCGCGGATGATAAATGGCCAGCAGTACCTTCAGAAAGCTCTGCATATCCGGCCGGATGACCGGCACGTGATTTTCGATCGCAGAGCGCTCCAAGTCATCCAGAAACGCTCCGTTTCCGGTATCCAGTGAGTTGATATAAGCGGACATCCGCTCTGGTATGATCATAATCTTCGCCTTATGCCTTTATATACTACTCCAGAACCGCATCCAGATCCAGGTCAATCGCGTCCGCCAGTTCAAACGCAGTCTTCTGAATCATCCGGCAGATATGCAGTTCCACCTTCAGATACTCATCTATCAGTTCATTTTTCCGAAGCTCGGCCGCGTCCATCCCCAGGCGGGTCTGCTCACTGTAATAGTCCAGTGTCTCATCCGAAGTCTGCGCCTGATACACGCGTCTGCGAAACGCATTCAGCTTTCCGCGCAGCTCGGCATCTGCCTCTACGATGACCCACAGCTTCTGATAGCGCTGATATTCCTCTGTATTCTGAATGCTTTGAATCAGTTCCCGCGTACTTTCCTCAACTGTTCTCATTTTCCGATTTCCATTGTTTCTTTTTGCCTCGTAACTGCTAGTACCTTCACAGTTACGTTTTCATATGTACTTCGCAGCAAGTGCGAAGTACTGTCCTGAACAATTACTTTGCATCTACTCTATTTCCATGATGATCGGTGTCGTTTTAATCCTGAGTTTCTGTGGCTTTCTCGATTTTTTACTGAATTTTACGGCTAAATACTGTCTCGTATTTTCAGTTGGAGAAACTTTTAACATCAAATTAACATCACCGTCATTCTTCTTCATCGCCCTCTGCAGGGGCGTCCACATACTCTATCACATCCGTGATCTGGCAGTGAAGTTCCTCGCAGATCCGATCAATATACTTCAGATGAACCGGGATATTCTTCCCCATGCTCGCCAGCGTTCCCCGGCTGATGTCGGCCACCTCCAGCAGGTCCATCTTCCTCATATCTCTGTCTATGAGAGTTTTCCAGAGTGGTTTATATGAAATCATGGTCAGCTCTCCTTTCGCTTATTATGCCACATGCGGGCGATAATTGCAATAGTTGCCAGCGAAACA
>JAJQGP010000166.1 GCA_021200475.1 Lachnospiraceae bacterium | reverse complement strand
ATCATCAATGAAAGACATTTACTTCAAGTTAGAAGCGTCATCCCAGAATAAGCAAGGTGCTGTTAATGTGAGCATGGGGTCATAGAAAAAACAGAGTGCTGCAAATAAGAGCAGGGGTTCACCGAAGCAGAAAAGCCAGGTGGCTGTGAACCAAAGCCGTGGCTCACCGAAGCAAAAGGGTCAGTCCGGGAAAAGCGGAAAAACGGTTCTGGAAAAATACAGGGCGAAGATAAAAGGCGTGATACAGCGAAAGCTCCAGGAGGTTCCTTTATCCAAAAGATTTACAAGGAATATCCCCTATTTCATTCTTTTTTACATCATCGAGAAAGAGGCATGGCTGTACCGGCACTGTGTCGGCAGCTCTGCGGTGGAACGGCTCATGGTGCTGTTTTTGAACTTCAACCTTGCCTTTTCCAATCCGCTGCCAAGCGTGCAGTCCTTTGACCTTGGTGTCGGGCTGACTGGTGTGGTGATCTTAAAAGCGGTTGTTTACTATAAAAGCAAGAATGCGAAGAAATACCGGCAGGGTGAGGAATACGGCTCCGCCCGGTGGGGAACGGCAAAGGACATTGCACCGTTCATTGATCCGGTATTCGAGAACAACATCATTCTTACCATGACGGAACGGCTGACGATGAGCAGCCGGCCACGGCTCCCGAAATATGCGAGGAATAAGAATGTCATCGTGATCGGCGGCAGTGGCAGCGGCAAGACACGGTTTTATCTGAAACCGAACCTGATGCAGATGCCGGAGAAGGTGTCCTTCGTTATCACAGACCCGAAAGGGACAATCATCATCGAATGCGGCAGGATGCTTGTGAATGGCGGTTATGCCATTAAGGTGCTGAACACCATCAACTTTAAGAAGTCGATGTACTATAACCCATTTATGTACATTCGGTCAGAGAAGGATATTTTGAAGCTGGTGAACACCATCATCGCCAATACGAAGGGCGAGGGAGAAAAATCTTCTGAGGATTTTTGGGTGAAGGCCGAGCACCTGCTGTACTGTGCGCTGATCGGTTACATCTGGTACGAGGCACCGGAGGAAGAGCAGAACTTCTCCACATTGCTTGAATTTATCAATGCCAGTGAAGCGCGTGAGGATGATGAAGAGTTTAAGAATCCGGTGGACGAGCTGTTTGAGGAGCTGGAAGAGCAGAAACCGGAACACTTCGCGGTACGGCAGTATAAAAAGTACAAGCTGGCCGCAGGTAAGACGGCAAAGTCCATCCTGATTTCCTGCGGCGCAAGGCTGGCACCGTTTGACATTGCGGAGCTTCGGGAGCTGACAAGCTATGATGAGATGGAGCTTGACTTGGTAGGTGACCGGAAGACGGCGCTGTTTGTTATCATTTCTGACACGGACGACACGTTTAACTTTATCGCGGCGATTATGTACACGCAGCTGTTCAACCTGCTGTGTGACCGAGCCGATGATGTCTATGGCGGACGGCTCCCGTATCATGTGCGTCTTCTCCTTGACGAGTTTGCGAACATTGGTCAGATCCCCAAATTTGATAAGCTGATTGCCACAATCCGAAGCCGTGAAATATCGGCTTCTATTATTTTGCAGTCCCAGAGCCAGCTGAAAACGCTCTATAAGGATGCCGCAGAAACCATTACAGGCAACTGTGACACGATGCTTTTCCTCGGAGGTAAGGAGAGCAGCACCTTAAAAGAGATTTCGGAGACGCTGGGAAAGGAAACGATTGACCTTTACAACACATCCGACACACGCGGGCAGAGCCGGTCCTACGGCCTGAATTACCAGAAGACCGGGCATGAGCTGATGAGCCGCGACGAGCTGGCGGTGATGGACGGCAACAAGTGTATCCTGCAGCTGCGCGGTGTACGTCCGTTCTTATCCGATAAGTACGACATTACAAAGCACAAACGCTATAAGGAACTGTCAGATTATGACGAAAAGAACGCCTTTGACGTGGAGAAATATCTGAAACATGAGCTTCAGATGTCCGTCAATGACGAGTTTGAGATGTGGGAATTTGATGCAGAGGATGTGGAGGATGCGGAAGAATAAGCCCGCGCCCATCATTACCAGGAGGAGGGAGAGTTTCGTGGAAGGTATGAAAAGGCCAAAGGAAAGTACACTTCCACCCATCCGTGCAGAGCCTGCCGGAAAGGGAAAAAGGCCCGTCGCACAGGAAATATAAAAAATGAAAGGAAAAACTAACTGAACAGGACATTGGGCTGACCGTCGTATTCATGGGAATTACGGCGGCTTTTTTTATCTGTGCAGGGCAGACACTGTGGCCTGCCCGTCCCAAAGGTTAGATACGGTAAATGATATGGAATTTTTTACGAGCGCAATTAGTATTTTGCAGACCCTGGTTATCGCAATCGGGGCTGGCCTCGGCGTATGGGGCGTCATCAACCTGATGGAAGGTTATGGCAATGACAATCCGGGTGCGAAATCGCAGGGAATTAAGCAGCTGATGAGCGGCGGTGGTGTGATCCTGATCGGTATGCAGCTGATTCCATTGCTCGCTAACCTGTTTAGCTGAGCACCTGTAAGAAAGGGGTACATCCATTATGTTCGATAACTTATTTTCAGCAATCGAAAACTGGATGCGGGAGCTTCTGACGGGGATGGTGGATTCCAACCTGGAGACGATGTTCACCGATGTCAACGAAAAGACCGGAGAAATCGCCACCCAGGTTGGACAGACACCGCAGGGCTGGAACAGCAGTATTTATAGTCTGGTTCATAACCTGTCCAATTCGGTGATTGTCCCAATCGCCGGAATTATCATCACATTTGTCCTCTGCTATGAGCTGATTACCATGCTGACCGAGCGGAACAACCTGCATGACGTGGATACCTGGATGTTCTTCAAGTATTTCATCAAGATGTGGGTGGCCGTGTATCTGGTCAGCAATACGTGGACGATTACAATGGCGGTCTTTGACCTCGGCCAGACCGTGGTCAACAGCGCTGCCGGCGTGATCAGCACCGACACGGCAATAGACATCAGCGAGACGATTACGCAGATGGACGCAACGATGGCGACGATGGGGCTGGGGGAACTGCTAATCCTTGTCCTTGAAACCCTGATCGTAAGCTTTTGCATGAAGATCATGTCCGTCTTAATCACGGTGATTTTGTACGGGCGTATGATCGAGATTTATTTATACACTTCGGTTGCACCGATTCCCTTCGCCACCATGTCCAACCGGGAATGGGGCCAGATGGGGACGAATTATTTCAGGGGGCTGTTCGCATTGGCGTTCCAGGCATTCCTGATGATGGTCTGTGTCGGTATTTATGCCGTGCTGGTATCCACGATGTCTGTGTCGGATAACCTGCACTCGGCGTTGTTCGGCATAGCGGCCTATACGGTGATTTTGTGCTTCACGTTGATGAAGACAGGCTCACTTAGCAAATCAATCTTTAACGCACATTGACAGAAAGGAGAGATGACAAATGGCTTATGTCAGTGTCCCAAAAGACCTTACAGCGGTCAAGAACAAGGTGGCGTTCAACCTGACCCTGCGGCAGATCATCTGTATCGCTGCCGGAGCCGCCATTGGCCTGCCGTTTTATTTTCTGACGAGGAATTACATCGGCACGAGCTGGGCGGCGACGGGCATGGTGCTTCTGATGCTGCCAGAATTTTTGTTCGCCATGTATGAAAAAGACGGGCTGCACTTTGAGCAGATTTTGATGAATTTCATCAGCGTCCGCTTCCTTCGCCCGTCGGTCCGCAGATATGAAACGAAGAACCTTTATGAAATGGATGTCTCTGATGTGGCGAAAAGCGCCACGCCAGGGAGAAAACAGCCGGGAAAGAACCAACCGGTAAAAAATGCGAAAGGAGGAGGTAAGCGTGTCAAAAAGAAAAGACAGTGAGAATGGATACCGCAAACCTTCCAGACGTGAAAGACGCAGTATGAAAAAAGAGTATAAGAAAGCCGAGAAGCTTTGCAGGAAGCAGGAAAAAGCGGAGCGCAAGGCTGCGAAGAAAGCCGTGAATAAGGCAAAGCCGTCTCCGGTTTCCAGTGCTTCAAAAGGCAGCAATCTGGGAAAGGCGAAGTCCGGCAAGCCGGTAAAGAACCCGGAGAAGAAAAGAAAGGAAAAACGGCTGTCAGCGCAGGATTCCATTCCCTACAAGGAGATGGGAAAAGACGGTATCTGCCGGGTGCAGGATCAGATTTATTCCAAAACCATCCGGTTCTACGACATCAATTATCAGCTGGCACAGAATGAGGATAAAAACGCGATCTTCGAGAACTGGTGTGATTTCCTGAACTATTTCGATTATACGATCTGGTTCCAGTTTTCCTTTATCAATCACCGGAGCGGCATGGGCGAGTTTGAATCTGCGATTCAGATTGAGCCGCAGAACGATTCCTTTGATGAGGAACGTATGGAATTTGCTCAGATGTTGAAAGACCAGCTGGCAAAGGGCAACAACGGCCTTGTCAAGACGAAATATATCACGTTTGCCATTGAAGCGGAGAACCTGAAAAAAGCGAAGCCGCGTCTGGAGCGGATTGAGACGGATATTTTGAACAACTTCAAGGTCCTGGGCGTACAGGCGTATCCGTTAAACGGTGTGGAGCGCCTGCAGGTAATGTATGAAACCTTCAACCCGGAGAGCCGCCTGCCGTTTCAATTCAGCTTCGACCAGCTTTTGCGGACGGGGCTTAGCACCAAAGATTACATCGCCCCGGAGAGCTTCCAGTTTAAGAGCGGGCGTGATTTTATGATGGGAGCCACCTATGGGGCGGCGTCCTACCTGCAGATTCTGGCACCGGAGCTGACGGACAAGATGCTTGCGGAGTTTTTGGATGTGGATAAGGATTTGATGATTAACCTGCATATCCAGTCGATTGACCAGCTGAAAGCAATCAAGCTCGTAAAGAGCAAGGTGACGGACATCAACCGGATGAAGATCGAGGAACAGAAAAAGGCTGTCCGTTCCGGTTATGATATGGACATCATTCCGTCCGATCTCAATACCTACGGCGGCGAAGCGAAGCGGCTTCTGGAGGATTTGCAGTCACGGAATGAGCGGATGTTCCTTGTGACCGTGCTGTTTTTGAATACTGGAAAAACAAAGCAGGAGCTGGAGGATGCGGTATTTCAGATGTCCGGCATCGCGCAGAAATATAACTGTGCGTTAAGGCGGCTTGATTATATGCAGGAGGAGGGGATGATGAGCAGCCTGCCGCTGGGTGTGAACCAGGTGCCAATCAAGCGGGCGCTGACGACAACCTCAACCGCGATTTTCGTGCCGTTTACCACGCAGGAGCTGTTCATGCCGGGAGAATCCCTGTATTACGGCTTAAATGCCTTATCCAACAACATGATTATGGTGGACCGCAAGAAGCTGAAAAACCCGAACGGCCTGATTCTCGGAACCCCCGGTTCCGGCAAATCGTTCGCGGCGAAGCGGGAAATCACCAATGCGTTCTTCGTGACGAAGGACGATATTATCATCGGAGACCCGGAGGGTGAGTATTATCCTCTTGTCCATGCCCTGGGCGGGCAGGTCATCCATCTGTCAGCGACAAGCAAGGATTACATCAACCCGATGGATATCAACATGAACTATTCGGACGACGACAACCCGCTGGGTGTGAAGTCCGATTTTATTTTGTCCTTGTGTGAGCTGATCATGGGGAGCCGGAACGGGCTGGGGCCGGTGGAGAAATCGGTCATTGACCGCTGCCTGCCGATTGTGTACCAGAAGTATTTTGAAAACCCGGTGCCGGAAAACATGCCGATTCTTGGGGAGCTGCATACCTGTCTGGAAGCACAGGACGAGCCGGAAGCAAAGAAGATTGCAACGGCTCTGGAGATTTACGTCAACGGTTCCCTGAAGGTGTTTAACCACCAGACCAACGTGAAATTGGACAGCCGGATTGTCTGCTTCGACATCAAAGAGCTTGGCAAACAGCTGAAAAAGCTGGGAATGCTGATTGTACAAGATCAGGTGTGGAACCGTGTCACCATCAACCGGAACAGCAATAAGTCTACGCGGTATTACATCGACGAGTTTCATCTGCTTCTGAAAGAAGAACAGACGGCGGCGCACAGCGTGGAAATCTGGAAGAGGTTCCGTAAATGGGGAGGTATCCCGACAGGCGTAACGCAGAACGTGAAGGACCTGCTGGCAAGCAGGGAAATCGAGAACATCTTTGAAAACAGCGATTTTATCCTGATGCTGAACCAGGCGGCGGGAGACCGGCAGATTCTGGCGAAGCAGCTGAATATCTCGCCTTACCAGCTCTCCTATGTGACCAACAGCGGCCCCGGTGAAGGACTTCTATTCTATGGGAGCACGATCATCCCGGTACGGGATAAATTCCCGAAGGGAAGGCTCTATGACCTGATGACCACCGTGCCGGAGGAAGTTGCGGCGCGGGAGGAAAAGCTCCAGAAGGAAGCAGAAAAAGCGGAACAGAAAACAGGAGGAACCAAGAACGATGGGCAGGACTAAGAAATGGGCGGCGGGAGTGATTTTTATCTTTTCCGTCGTTTTATTTTCCATCAGCCTTTATTTTCTGATGGGGATGTTTGCAGAGCAGAAACAGGAAGCCGACCTGCATGATGAATTGAAAGCAATCTATCAGGATGATGGAGACGCGGTGAATGACGATGATGCGGCAACGGAATCGAATGATGACGCAGAAGGGATGGCAGTGAGTGCGGGGCTTCTGGCCCTGCATGAAGCCAACCCGGACTGTATCGGATGGATTTCCATCGAAGGGACAGTGATTGATTATCCGGTGATGTATCGCCCGGAGGAAGAGAATTACTACCTTCACCGTGACTTTTATGGTTCGTATGCAAGTGCCGGCTCCCTGTTCGTGTCAGAGCTGTGTGACCCGGAGGAATCGGACAACCTGATTATCTATGGACACCACATGAAGAACGGTTCCATGTTCGCGGCGCTGACCAATTATAAGGATAAAGATTTTTATGAGGAACATGCGGAAATCGTATTCGATACCCTGCACGGGACGGAATACTACCAGATTTTCGCGGTGTTTCGCACACCGGTTTATACAGCCAATGATTTTGCCTACTATTCCTTTACGGGAGCCGAAGACGAGGAAGATTTTAACGCTTTTCTCTCGGAGGTGGCAGAGCGTTCTTTGTATGATACCGGCGTGGAAGCAGCCTATGGAGACAAGCTGCTGACGCTTTCCACCTGTGAGTATTCACAAAAAAACGGGCGGATGGTCGTCATGGCAAAACAAATCAGTGAAAATTAAGGAGGAACAGATTTTATGAAGGACAAAAAGAAAAAAATGACGCAGGAAGAGATGTGCAGGCGCTGCCCGGATTACCCGTGCGAGATGGCCGTGGAGATGGGGGTTGCTCCGAAAGAAGGGGTAAATTCCAATCTGGACATTCAGCGCTGGGAACGGATGACCCGGAAAGGCGATGAAAGCCGCACGGACGCAGATCATACGGCGGCGAAGGAACACGGGAAGGCATCGGAGAAATCCAAAGCGCCGGAGAAAGCTGTGGATGAAGCAGACATGACGGATGAGGAAAAGGAGCAGGAAATCAGAGCGCATATCGAGACAATTCTGAAGGAAATGGACGCGGACAACTCCCCGGAAGGCATTCAGCGGCGGATGGTCAATGATATGGTTTATCTTTTCTCATTGGCCGGCAGTATCAATACCATTCTCTATTTCCTGTCAACCGGCAGGATGGACCCGTTTACGGCTTACCAGAATGGAAACGCCATTATGGAGGCTGCGGATCACGTTCTGGAAAAGTGGCAGGTGCATTCCCCGCAGAAAGAGGAGTAAGCGCTGGCGGGGCGAAAGGTGGTGAGAAAAAATGCCGGGAAAGGAATATAAGGCGAGAGATAAGACCGTGAGCAAAATGAGCCGTGACGGGCTTATGGAAGAAAACCTGCGTACCGGCGAAAAGATTGCTTCCGGGAAACAGTCAAAAGATGCCTCTATCCGCGCAAGACCGGAGGGAAAGAAAACAACAGATGATCCGGTTTTGGAG
>JAJQGP010000019.1 GCA_021200475.1 Lachnospiraceae bacterium | reverse complement strand
ACCTGATTTCCCTCGAGAATGCCCTTCGAAATCTCCACGATCTGCTTCTCACCGCCGAATTTCTGCATGAAAAGGGCTTCCTCTTCGGTAAGCGGCACAATCTCATCCCCCTGTTCCGAGAATTTTAGTCATCCCCTGAACCCGCTTCAGCCGAAACCGCAGCTCATCGAGTTCCTCCGTAACCATAAAAATATAGCCCGGAAACAGGACCTTCTTCAGCAGGTTCCATTTCCCGTGAAGCTTTCTCTGCTCTTCATAGTATGGGATAAAGCATTGCTGCAACACACTCTGGGGGATCAGTGTTTCACACTGTGTTCGTATTTTCTCTTCTGAGCCGGTCTGAACCTGCATTACATACCACAAGGATTTCTCCTCCCACATTTATAATCCATTTGATTATTCAACAATAACGCCATCATACCTTATTTTCTCCATAAATTCAATCATTTTTCCCAATTCGTGCAATTTTGTCACATTTCCTGTCGCAAAAAGACCCCTGGCTGTATTTTTCCAGGGATCTTTGTTCTAAGCTGTTTCTGATTCCTTTTTTTTCGGGTAAATCTGTTCTTTTTCCTGCGGATTTTTCTGAGGTTTGTATTCAATCTGCCGATATTACTCCGGCAGAGCCTTCAGCGCCTGCGCGATCAGCTCCGCTGTTCCCTCCACGCCGAAGCGGGAGCTGTCTATCATCAGGTCGCAGCAGTCCCGCGGGGAATGAATGTCCGGACAATACTTCCGCTGATAATAGGTGCGCGCCATGTCGACCTCCCGTATCATGCGGCGTGCGGTTTTCTCGTCCATCATCAGCGTATCCACACAGTTTTTCAGACGCGCCTCGTACGGCGCGTAAATGTATACGCTCAGATGGTGCGGAAAGTCCCGCAGGATATAATCGCTGCAGCGCCCCACAATGATACAGGAGCCTTTGTTGGCCGCGTCCAGGATAATATTTTTTTCCGTCTCAAATATTTCATCATTGATATTGTAGGTCGTCAGACTCATCCGGTCTTTTTTGCGCAGGAAAAAGGAGCTTTTCGCCGTTTCTTCCTCATCGCTGACCAGCGAGATGGGATGCCCGGTCCGTTTTGCCGCAGCCTCCACGATATCTCTATCCCAGAATTCCACGCCCAGCTTTTCCGACAGGGTCTGCGCCACCGTGCGGCCAAGAGAAGCAAATTCCCGTGAAATCGTAATCACAAACTGTTCCATCGTCCTTCCTCCTGTTCCTCAGCTCGTAGCTGTTCCGTACCTTCCTGGTTCCATCACTGCAAGTCACACCCTGAATTCGCTGCCGTGCAGCTGCAGCTTTTATCTCGCTGCCACGACATCCGCCGGGCGCTTCGCGCCCTCTTTCATGCGTTTTTGCATATGTCTGACGACACAGGACAGAGTAAAGTTTATCGCAAAATAGATCACACAGGCAAACCCAAATAACACAAATACGTCAGAAACATTGATGACTCCTGTGCCGTTATAGCGGTTCGCGGAGCTCATAATCTGCTTGGTACGGGCCATCAGCTCAATGACTGCCACGTTTGCCAGATACGAGGAGTCCTTGATCGTAGTGATGACCTGCGACAGCAGGGTCGGAATGATATTCCGGTAGGCCTGCGGAAGAATGATATAAATCATGACCTGCACTGTATTGAAGCCCTGGGAATATCCCGCCTCAAACTGCCCCTGCGCCACGGAATTCAGGCCGCCGCGCACGATTTCCGCTATAACAGAGGAAGTAAACAGAATCAGCGCCACCGCTCCCTTAAAGAGCAGCTTCACGTCCGCTGCCGAATTCAGGCCAAACATCTTCCGATTCAGAAAAAACGGAGTCGGGCAGAACACCAGACAGATAAAAATCCACAGAAGCAGCGGAGTATTTCGAAAAACTTCAATATAAACCGTCGCTATGATCCGGAAAATACGTGTCCTGCCGGAATTGCAGTAATTGCGCACCAGAGCCAGAACCGAACCGATCAGAATACCGAACCCGACCGCTATCACGGAAATAATCAGGGTAAAGACGACTCCCCTCATCAGGTACTGCAGAATTGCAGTATTTTGCAGCATCGAAAGACTTGCTTTTAAATTACTCATGCGTTTTCCATTCCCTTCCCCAGGCGTATCCCCGCTTTACCAGTAAACCAGGGATACAAGCATACGATTCGGATCAATTCTGCGGCGCTCCGGTGCTGCCGCGTCCCGCAACCACCACTCTCTGATCACGCTGCTTCAGACGGCTCTCCCATGTGCTTGCCAGCTTCGAAAGCGGGAAACAGATCACAAAGAACAGCACGCCGCTCACCAGATACGCAGGGCCATACGCACCCCCGGTGGTCGCGCCGGTCACAAAGCTGTAGGTCAGTGAGATCAAATCCGTTCCGCCGATGATATACAGGCAGGAGGTATTTTTGATCAGATTGACCACCTGATTCACCATGGGAGGAAGAATGATTTTGATGCTCTGCGGAAGGATAATATAGTACATTTCCCCGAAATAGCCAAACCCCTGTGACTGCGCCGCTTCAAACTGTCCCTTCGGAATCGCCTCTATGCCGGCCCGGATGACCTCTGCCATATAGGCGCCGTGGTAAATACCAAGCGAGACAATGCCCGTCCGGATAATCCCAATGCTGTGTCCGGAAAACGCAAGCGCGTAATACAGAAAGCAAAGCTGCAGCATCACCGGTGTATTCTGAACGAATTCCACGTAAACGCGGGAAATCGCCTTCAGCACCGGATTATGCCCGGTCGCAAACAGTCCAAGCACGATGCCAATCACCATTGCCAGCAAAATGGCGAGAATAGCAGTCTGCACTGTGGTGGCAAGTCCGTGTAAAAAGGTCGCCCGATACGTCCAGACCTTCAACCATGCGGATGCGGAAAAAATACCTGACATCGATTATCCTCCCACTTCTATCTCCAGGCTCCGGCCATCCGTCCTTTCCATACAGGACAGAAGCTCGAAGACCGTCTCTGTTTCTTTCTTCTGCAGCTCTCCAATTCCATATTGCCCCGCAGAAAAGCCTGTCAGCCTTCCCGCGAGGCAATCGGAGTTAAAACATAAACAGAATGCCCGCCTCAATCAATCGAGCGCATACTCCTCAATCAGCCCATCAATGGTGCCGTCATCCAGCCAGCGGTTAATCAGAATGTCTACATACGCGGAGAATCCGGAATCCTTGGTCGTCGCTACGCCATACTCCTGCGGAGCAAATTCCGCATCAATATAGGAACGTCCCTCAGTCTTATAGATCGCCAGGATGGACTTGTCTACGCAGAACGCATCGATCTCATCTGCCTCAAGAGCAGTAGAAATGGCCGGATAGTCATCATACTGACGGAAGGATACTCCTTCTGTCCAGAGTGCCGCGTCAAAGGTTTCTGCGTCATAGTCATCGCCGCTGATCACTTCTGCCTCGATCATCGCCTCTACCAGAGACCGTGCAGAGGTCGAACCGGAGGAAACGCCGACCGTCGTATCCACCATGTCCTCAAGGGTTGTGATTTCACTGGAATCCTTCACCAGAACTGTTACATGGTCGGTATAATACGGGGTCGAGAAATCCCAGCTCTCTCTTCTCTCATCCGTAATCGTGAAGGTAGCGATGACACAGTCGATATCGCCGGAATCCAGCAGCTCCGTTCTTGTCGCCGCCGTAACCGTCGTAAACTCCACATCTACGCCCAGTTCTTCCGCGATCATGGTCGCAATATCAATCTCCATGCCGGAATATTCCCCGGTCAGCGTATCCTGATATCCAAAGCCTTCCACCGCATTCTTTACGCCGACACGCAGAATGCCCCGGTCAATAATCTCCTGAATATCCTCCGTGATGACCAGCTCTGCCTCTGTTTCTGTTTCCGTCTCTTCCTCCGCATAGGCCATGCTTCCAAAAAGGGACAGTGACATCGTAAGCGCAAGTCCAAGTGCTGCCAGTTTTCTTGTCTTCATAATAAATCCTCCTGCTCTTTCAAAATAAATCCATAACAACAGTGACTATAGTAAATCGTCCTGCCTGACCGGCGCGGACAGCGGAGCGTAAAACGACCGTGCCCTGACGTTTGCTATCTTATAGAAATTTTTCCCCGCTGCCACTCTTATTTGCAACCGTTGATCCATTTGCCGGGGAACTGCTTCAGTACCTTCATTTCCGGATAGTCTTGCCAAAGAATTGTTTCAGTACCCTCATTTCCGGATAATCTTGCCAAGGAACTGCTTCAGACGCTCATTTTCCGGGTGTTCGAAGAAATGCTCCGGCGTCCCCTCTTCGAGAATCTGTCCATCTGCCATAAACACCACGCGGTCCGCAACCTCTCTCGCAAATCCCATCTCATGGGTCACCACGACCATCGTGATCTTTTCATGTGCCAGCTTAATCATGACATCCAGCACCTCCTGGATCGTCTCCGGATCCAGCGCCGAAGTCGGCTCATCAAACAGGATGATTTTTGTCTGTGCGCACAGTGCCCGCGCGATTGCGATTCGCTGCTGCTGCCCGCCGGAGAGTGTCGTCGGATAAACATGCGCTTTATCCGTCAGTCCCACCACATCCAGATAATGATACGCCAGCTGCTCTGCTTCTGTCTTACTCTTATGGTACAGCTTCATTGGAGCCAGTGTCAGGTTCTTCAGCACCGACATGTGCGGATACAGGTTAAACTGCTGAAACACCATTGACATAGAGTCCCGTACGATCTTCGTCTTATTTCTTGCTGTAATCTCCTGCCCGTCAATGTAAACATGACCGCTGGTCGGCGTTTCGAGAAAATTCATGCATCGAACCGTAGTCGATTTGCCGGAGCCGGATGGACCAATGATCACCAGCTTCTCGCCTTCCTGCACCTCCAGATTCACATCCTTCAGAACATGCAGGTCACCGAAATATTTATTGATATTTTCCAGTTTTATCATAAAATTTCTCCTTTTTGTTTTGCATAGAACAAAAAAATACGGAGCCTGAATAAATCCAGACTCCGTTGCCTTTCCCATATCTTAATTCAAAAAGAGGATGATGTCAAGGAATATTTTCAAAAAACGAGGATGTCAATCCCTGACCTGATTTTAAAGAAAAATCGGGGCAACAGGATTTGAACCTGCGACCTCGCGGCCCCCAGCCGCGCGCGCTACCAAGCTACGCCATACCCCGCAGCGCTGATCAAGGAGTTTTCCTTCCCAATCAGCAAAGACATTCTACTAAATTATTTCTGATTTGTAAAGCACCAAAATGAAAATTACCGGTCTGGAACAGATTAAAACAGGCATTTGGGATAAACGCCGGCATCAACCAACTCCTGGATCGATTTCCGGACGATCGACACATCTTCCCGAAAGGTCACGCCAAACCATTTATCGTTTGACGGAAGAACGGTAATGTCCACCCGGTTTTCTTTGAGCATCCGGTCGACAATGGTCGGCAGAAGGAATTCCGCTTTCTTCTCGTTACTGTCCAGATTCTCCAGAAATCCACGGAAACCGTTTTCCAGCTCATCCATAAAGTCCGGAGTAAAACCCCAGAAATTCATGGAAACCAGAGAATCCGGATTCAGGCGGATCAGGCTGGCATTCTCCGCATACACCGCGGCTCCATCCGGTGTCTTTATGATGTCCTTTGTCTCAAGCACTTCAATCAGCTCCCCGTCTCCATTCAGACGGCAAATGCCGCGGGTCACCCCTCCATGCTCTGAGAGCGTGTTTTTCAGGATAAAACCGGCCATGCAAAAATGAAATTTCCCAGGCGCTGTCCCTCCAGCTTTGTTCTCTCCGGTCAGAAAATCGTGTACTTTGCGGAACGCATCTTTTCCATAGTAATCATCCGCATTGATGACAGCGAAGGGTTCATGCACCACTTCCCGGCACGCGAGGATGGCCTGTCCGGTTCCCCATGGCTTTTCTCTGCCTTCCGGAACCCCAAAACCGTCCGGAAGATCTTCAAGCTCCTGGAAAGCATATTCCACCGGAATCTTTTTTGCAATGCGATCTCCGATAATTTCCCGGAAGTCCTTTTCCATAGAATGGCGGATCACAAATACAATCTTATTAAATCCCGCTTCCATCGCGTCATAGATGGAATAGTCCATGATAATTTCGCCGCTCGGCCCAAAGGAAGTCAGCTGCTTTACACCACCACCGCCAAAGCGGCTGCCAATTCCGGCTGCCATAATTACGAGTGTTGTTTCTTTCATAACATTTCCCTTTACATACTCCGTTATTTCAAATCATACAGGCGGCAGTTTGTCACTTCCTGCTCGCCTGTGCGGTTGCTGCGTGCCAGTGACACGCGTTTAGCAACGACCACAGCGAAGCGTAGACAGATGCGGCATAAGCCGCAAAACAGCCTGCTCTGCCCTGCCCATAGACGAGAAAAACAGCAGGCCGCAGATTGCCTGCCATTTTTAGTGATTCTGTATATAGGTTACACCAGCCGGAGCGTGTTCCCGGGATAATCAATGTGAGACCGGACACCTCTGATACAGCAAGTCCCGCAGGGCAGGCTGCACTCCTTCCAGAACTGGTGTAATCGCTGATTTGACTGTATCCTTATGCTGGATAAGCTTTGTTCTTCTCATCCGCCAGGGTCGGATCTACCTTCTGCTCCTGTGCCTGTCTGTATTTGAAGAAATCAACCGCCACCTGCGGGAAGAGCGCATAGCTCAGAACATCTTCATCCTGCTCCGACCACTGTGCCATCTCAGAACGAAGCGTGTCGAGCTCATCCGGGATCAGATCAGCCGGACGGCAGGTGATGGTTTCCGCATCGCCGATGCATTTCTTCTTTACTTCTTCGTTAAATGGCTTTACGGTTGCGCCGTACTTGCCGCTTAAGATATCCTTGGTCTCCTTCGTCACCATCTTGTAGCGCTCGCCGCCGACGATGTTCATCACGGCCTGTGTGCCGACAATCTGAGAAGACGGAGTAACAAGAGGCGGCTCACCGAGGTCCTTCCGCACCTTCGGAACCTCCTCAAGCACTTCATAGTACTTGTCTTCTGCGTGCATATCCTTCAGCTGTGAGGTCAGGTTCGAAAGCATGCCGCCCGGTACCTGATACAACAGGGTCTTGATATTGACGCCCATGTTCTTCGGGTTCAGAAGGCCGCTCTCAAGCGCCTGGTCGCGCATCGGACGGAAGTAGTCTGCGATCTCATCAAGCAGCTGGCTGTCAAAACCAGTGTCATACGGCGTACCCTTAAAGGTCTCCACCATAACCTCCGTCGCCGGCTGAGACGTACCCAGAGCGAACGGGGACATAGCGGTATCAATGACATCCACACCGGCTTCTACCGCCTTCAGGTAAGTCATGGAAGCGACACCGGATGTATAGTGGGTGTGCAGCTGAATCGGAATTTTCACCGCACCCTTCAGGGCGGTCACAAGCTCAGTCGCCTGATACGGCAGAAGCAGGCCGGCCATATCCTTAATACAGATGGAATCGGCACCCATCTCCTCGATTCTCTTTGCAAGATCTACCCAGTACTCCAGCGTATACGCACTGCCGAGCGTGTAAGACATCGCTACCTGCGCGTGTACTTTTTCTTTATTTGCTGCTGTTACCGCTGTCTGCAGGTTGCGCAGATCGTTCAGGCAGTCAAAAATACGAATGATGTCAATGCCGTTGGCAGCAGATTTCTGTACGAAGTACTCTACTACGTCATCTGCGTACGGACGGTATCCCAGGATGTTCTGTCCACGGAACAGCATCTGCAGCTTGGTGTTCTTAAAGCCATCACGCAGCTTGCGCAGTCTGTCCCACGGATCTTCCTTCAGGAAACGCAGGGAAGCGTCAAATGTCGCGCCGCCCCAGCACTCTACGGAATGGTAGCCGACCTTGTCAAGCTTCTCCACAATCGGAAGCATCTGCTCCGTCGACATTCTGGTCGCGATCAGAGACTGATGCGCGTCACGCAGGATCGTCTCTGTGATCTTGATCGGTTTTGCCGCAGGCTTTGCGGCAGTATTCTGATTATTTGGTTTTTTCGCCTTATCAGTCATATTCGTCCTCCTAATCGGGCAGGCATCTCTCCCCGCCCTTCTATACCGGCAGCAGGAAAGTCTTTCGAAAAGGCTTTCGTACACCTGCCAATTCTACGTCACGATTCAGAACGTACCCTGCATTCGCTGCAAAGCACGCCTGAAACG
>JAJQGP010000125.1 GCA_021200475.1 Lachnospiraceae bacterium | reverse complement strand
CATCAAAGAGTTTATTCTTACGTCAAATAACTTCGTGAAACAACCCTGTTTGTCAGATTGCCCTTATTGCAATTCCGAATGTCCCGTGGTATACTCTCCTTTGGGAAAAAGGCAATTGAGCTTAGATTTCCGGGGCCATGGCACCTGACGGTAAGTGCAGGCAGCAGCTGCGAAGAAATGCTGCAGCTTTGGTACAAGTTTATGAGATACAAGGAGAATCGGAAAATGAAAAAACCAACCGTTTTGATGATTTTGGATGGATATGGCTTGAATGAAAAGACAGAGGGCAACGCGATCGCGCAGGCCGCGACCCCTGTGATGGACAACCTGATGGCGACCTGCCCGTTTGTACAGGGCGCGGCGAGCGGTCTTTCGGTTGGATTGCCGGATGGACAGATGGGCAATTCAGAGGTCGGTCACATGAATATGGGCGCCGGGCGCGTGGTTTATCAGGATCTGACGAGAATTACGAAGGAAATCCAGGATGGAGATTTCTTTGAGAATCCGGAGCTGAAGCGTGCGATGGAGAACGCGAAGCAGAATGATTCCAGCCTTCATATGTGGGGTCTACTCTCCGACGGCGGTGTGCACAGCCACAATACGCATGTGTACGCGCTGCTGCAGATGGCGAAGAATTATGGATTGAAAAAGGTATATGTACACTGCTTCCTGGACGGGCGTGATACGCCGCCGGCATCCGGAAAGGACTACGTGCAGGAGCTGACCGATAAGATGCAGGAGATCGGCGTCGGCGAGATCGGTGTGGTATCCGGCCGCTATTACGCGATGGACCGGGACAATCGTTGGGACCGCGTGGAGAAGGCTTACCGCGCGCTGGTTTACGGCGAGGGCGAGACGGCGAACTCCGGCGTGGAGGCCGTAGCGCAGTCCTATGAGAAGGATGTGACAGACGAATTTGTCCTTCCGACTGTGGTTATGAAGGACGGCGTTCCTGTGACGACCGTGAAGGACGGAGATTCCGTGATTTTCTTCAATTTCCGCCCGGATCGTGCGCGGGAGCTGACCCGCACATTCTGTTGCGACGATTTTGACGGATTTGACCGCGGCCCGCGTGTTCATGTGACGTATGTGTGCTTTGCGGATTACGATGTGACGATTCCGAATAAGACGGTTGCGTTCCCGAAGATTTCGGTGACAAACACATTCGGCGAGTACCTGGCGGCACATAATATGACGCAGGCACGTATCGCGGAGACGGAGAAGTACGCCCATGTGACCTTCTTCTTCAATGGCGGCGTGGAAGCGCCGAACCCGGGCGAGGACCGGATTCTGGTGAAGTCTCCGAAGGTAGCGACTTACGATCTGCAGCCGGAGATGAGCGCTCCGGAGGTATGCGAGAAGATTGTTGGCGCGGTGACCTCCGGAAAATACGACGTCGTGATCACGAACTTCGCGAACCCGGATATGGTTGGGCACACCGGCGTTCTCTCTGCGGCGATTAAGGCCATTGAGACCGTGGACGAGTGTGTGGGCAAGGTCGTTGAGGCAGTAAAATCCATGGATGGCAAGCTGTTCATCTGCGCAGACCATGGGAACGCGGAGCAGCTGATTGATTATGAGACCGGCGAGCCATTTACGGCGCACACGACGAACCCGGTGCCGTTTATCCTTGTGAATTGCGGCGAGGGCGTTGGACTGCGCGAGGGCGGACGTCTCGCAGATATCGTTCCGACTCTGATCGAGCTGATGGGAATGGAGCAGCCGGCGGAGATGACCGGACAGTCTCTGCTGACACACGAGGCGTGATCTGATCGATCCGTTCCTGCTGGTACTTGAGGCGTGATGGAACACGAAAGCCGGATGTTTACAAAATAATGAAAAAGACCCGGGGGTTTTGCCTTCAGGTCTTTTTTGATACGATTCGGTTACCCGGTCCATTTTAATATGGAAAAAAGAATTAATAAAACATGAAAAAAGCTTGCTACATTATGGTATTTTCGCTACAATGTGTGAGTATATAAAGAGTGTAACGTTCAGGTTCACTGTCCGTTCATTCGTTCATACTATATAGTAATATAGACAGTTGACTGGTGTATTTCAGAAAGGGCAGGGGAAAGGATGAAACACAGGGGAGCGATCACAGGGGCTGTGCTGATGTTTGTGATTCTGCTGATGGCAAGTCCATGGCAGGCGCAGGCGTCGACGCCGATTCAGGGCATAGATGTTTCGAAATGGCAGGGCGTGATTGACTGGGAGGAGGTCAAAGAGGACGGAATCGAGTTTGTCATGATCGGTACCGGCCGTTACGCAAGCGGGGTGGCGACACCGGATAGCATGTTTGAGAGGAATATTCAGGGAGCGATTGACGCGGGTATTTATGTGGGTGTTTATCATTATGCGACCGTAACGACGGTGGAGGATGCGCGCAATGCGGCGGATTACATCCTGAATCTGGTCGATGGATATCTGATTTCATATCCGATTGCGATTGACATGGAGGATTCGGTCTATTCGGGTATGACTGCGACGAAGCGTACAAAGATTGCGGTTGCCTTCATGGAAGTAATTGCGGACGCCGGGTATTATCCGATGATTTACGCCAGCAATAATTACTTCACTGATTCTCTGGATATGAGCCTTCTTTCCGGATATGATTATTGGGTGGCGACCTGGTCCGCGAAGCCGACTCTTTCGTCGTATGCGATGTGGCAGTACAGCTCGACAGGCAAGGTAAACGGGATTTCCACTTCGGTAGACCTGGACTATAGCTATAAAGATTACTCGAAGATCATTACGCCGAGGACGACGGCCGCTTCGCGGCGTTCCGGAAGCGGATGGCAGACAGACGGTACCAATTACTGGTACGTAGAAGACGATGGAACCATCCCGACCAGCACCTGGCTGACCGTCAATGGCAGTACCTACTATGTCGACGCAGATGGATATCGTCTCACAGGTTGGGTAAAGATCGGCGGGAGCTTTTATTATTTCAGAACATCTACGGGAGTCATGCAGACGGGCTGGCTGAATCTGAACGGAAAACTGTATTATCTCGATCCGTCTACCGGTGCGCGCAAGACGGGGTGGCTGGAGTTGGACGGAGAGACTTATTATCTGCGTAAAAGCAGCAGTACGGCCGGGCAGATGGCGACCGGCTGGCTGAAGATCAGCGGAAAATATTATTATTTTGATGAAGATACGGGAGCGATGCAGACGGGCTGGACGACAATTGACGGCAACACCTTTTATCTGGATGCCAGTACGGGAGTGCGTGTGACGGGCTGGCTGGAACTGGACGGAGAGACCTATTTCCTGCGAAAGGGAAGCAGTCCGGTCGGCGTCCGGGCGAGCGGCTGGGTAAAGATCAGTGGGAAGTTTTATTACTTTGCCCCGGATACGGGCGCGATGTATAAGGGACTGCTGAAGATTGGAAGCAAGACCTATTACCTGGATGCCGAGACGGGTGTCCGCAGAACCGGCTGGGTGACTGTGGATGGTGAGACATACTATTTCCGGAAAAAGTCCGGTTCGGTCGGCGTGATGGCGACCGGCTGGGTGAAAATCAGCGGGAAGTATTATTATTTTGACAAGACGACCGGCGTGATGCAGACCAATACGACGATCGGGAAATACATTCTCGGTGCGGACGGAGTCTGCACGAATCGGTAGCAGAATGGCATTCTGGTAACGAAAAATCAGCGCTTCGTCACATTTGTGACACATTCACGCGATATATTGAACAAAGTGATCTGGTAACTGTGAAGGCAATGAACAGTTACGAGAGTTGGAAGAAAGGGGATTGCGGACTATGAAAGGCTGGAAAAAATATGGCGCGGTGGCGATGGCAGCGGTCGTGACGGTAAGCGTTTGCGCGCAGGGGAGCGTTTTATACCGGACGAATCAGGCAAGCGCACAGGAGACAGAAGAAACGCAGCGTGTGACGCTGAATATCGTAAAGGATGAGGAGGAGACAGAATCCTCAGAGATGGAAAAGACAGCAGGGGCGACCGGAGCACAGGAGACCGTGGCCGGAGACACAGAATCCTCTGCGGAGACGGTGTCCGATCCTTCAGATGAGGAATCGGAGCGTGTGACGCTGAACCGGGGAAACGATTCTGCTGCGTCTTCTGATGCGGAGACGGATGCCGAAGGAGAGACGGAAAAAACAGAAATGTCTGAATCAGAGGAAGAGACGGAGACATCCGGGGGGACTTCCGGCGCGGATTCCGGAGAGATCACCCTTGGCATTGGCCAGACGATTGATACCGTAGAGCGTGTGTCTGAGAGTGCTTCATTGACGGATGTATCAGAGATTGTGGAAAATTGTCTGCCTTCTCTCGTCTCAGTGACGGTAGTTTCGGAAGCGGATGAAGAAAGCTCTGATTCTTATTATGGAATGGAAATTACGGAGACAGAAGCGGAAACACAGGTGACGACGGTTTCGGGCGTCATCATTGCGCAGAGTGAGGAGGAGCTGCTGATCGCGACCGGCTATCAGGCGGTGAGCGATGTGGAGAATTTGACGGTTACCTTTTCTGCAGATGCGGAAGATACAGATGACCTGACTGTTTCTGCGAAGGTAAAGGGTACCAGCGCCAGCTCCGGGCTGGCTGTGCTGGCGGTGGAGCTTGAAGAGATAGAAGCGTCTGTTCTTTCTCAGCTGAAGATTGCGAATCCTGGGAGCTCGGAAGAGCTGAAGATGGGGCAGACGGCAGTGGTGCTCAGTGACTGTGGTTATGGAATGGTGGCGACGGTTGGTATCATCAGTGCGACGGATCTGACGGTGACTCTGAACGATGTGTCTATGGAGGTGATCCTGACGGACGCGGCGGATGGCAGCAGCAGCGGCGGCGCTCTGCTGAATACATCCGGTGAACTGATTGGTATCTGTGTGACGGATGACAGCGGGGATGCTGCGGACGGCATTGGCTACGCGATCCCGATTGATACGGCGGTTCCGATTCTGGAGCAGCTGATCAACAAAGAGACCCGGGACAAGCTGAGTGATTCGGAGCGTGGTTATATCGGCGCGACTGTTCTGACCGTTTCAGAAGAGGCGACGGGGACTTACAATATGCCGGCAGGTGCTTTTGTCTATGAGGTGACAGAAGGGTCTGCGGCGGATGAGGCCGGGATCCAGAGCGGAGATATTATCAGCGCCATTGAAGGCGAGAGCGTAAGCAGTTCTACGGAGCTGATTGAGAAAATGAGCTATTATGCGCCGGGGGAGACGATTACGCTAGAGGTGCAGACTGCAAATAACGGAACCTATGAGGCTCGTGAGGTAGAGGTTACTTTGCAGGCTGCTTCCGGTTCAGCGAGTACTTCTGCGGAGGATGAGGCGGAGGATTCCTTCTCCTCTGATGAAGACGGGGACAGCAGCAAAGGGGAGAACTCCGGACGGTCATCCGATGGCTTTTCCGATGAATTTGATGACGGCTTTTCTGACGGATTTGAGGATTATAATAATCAGTTCAACTGAACGGCCGGGTGTTGGTCTGACAGCTTAGAGAGAAATAAAAATACAGCCTTTCGCAGGGAAACCTGCGGGGGCTGTTTTTCAGTGCGCAGGGCCGGGCAGCTGTGCCTGCACCGGTATTTGTCTTCCAGGCTGCTCGAAAAGGGTAACAAGAAAAGGGTAACAAAAAAATGGAATTCCTTTTTTGAGTGAAAAAGGAAAGGGCGGGATATACTATTCCCAGAAATCAGATCGTAACTGTTCTGGATAGTTACATCAGATTAAAACGTTTTTACAACGACGAAGATAGGGAACGGCAACGTTTCTGATGATAATGGAGGGAATTGTATGTGTAATTATATGCCAGTCACAGATGTATATGCCAGGGAGATCCTGGATTCGCGGGGAAATCCAACTGTGGAAGTAGAATTGATGACGGAAGACGGCACTGTAGGGAGGGCATCTGTCCCATCCGGGGCGTCCACCGGGGAGCATGAGGCGGTGGAGTTAAGGGATGGGGAAGAACGCTACCATGGAAAAGGTGTTACGAAGGCCTGCGACTATGTAAATACAATCCTGGCAGATGCAATTGTCGGAGAAAATGTGTATGAACAGGCTGCAATTGACCGGGTTCTGCTGCGCAGGGATGGCACAGAAAACAAGGGGTGTCTGGGGGCAAACGGAATTCTTGGTATTTCAATGGCTGCCGCGGTGACGGCCGCGAAATCTCTGGATCAGCCGCTCTACCGTTATCTCGGCGGAGCGCGCGCATCTTCTGCCGGTACCGATGATGAATATTCTGAATGGCGGCGCTCATGCCGCGAATACGGTGGATTTACAGGAATTCATGATTATGCCGGTTGGCGCGCGCTGCTTTGCGCATGCACTGCAGATGGGAGCGGAGATCTATCATACGCTGAAGGGGATTCTTACCGACCGGGGACTTTCCACCGGTGTTGGTGATGAGGGCGGTTTTGCACCGGATCTGGCTGACGCGCAGGAGGTGCTTTCACTGATCGTGGAAGCGGTAAATAAGGCGGGATACCAGCCGGAGAAAGACATCGTGATCGCTCTGGATGTAGCGGCAAGCGAGCTGTATGAGGAATCCTCTCAGACTTATGTTTTCCAGGGAGAGGGAAAAATGAAAGGCCGGGAAGTGCGCAGAAGTACGGATGAAATGATCGATTACCTGGAAGAGCTTTGCGGAGCTTTTCCAATCCGCTCGATTGAAGATGGCCTGGATGAAAATGACTGGGAAGGCTGGAAGAAACTGACGGGACGCTTAGGCAGCCGCGTACAGTTGGTCGGGGATGATCTGTTTGTCACAAATCCGAAGCGCCTGGCAAAGGGAATCCGGGAGGGCGCAGGCAATGCGATTCTGATTAAGGTCAATCAGATTGGCAGCCTTACAGAGACCTTTGAGACCATAGAACTGGCCCAGACACATGGTTATCGAACCGTTATTTCACATCGTTCCGGAGAGACTGAGGACACGCTGATCGCGGATCTTGCGGTCGCCGCAGGAGCCGGGCAGATAAAGACCGGGGCACCATGCCGCTCTGAGCGCGTGGCGAAGTACAACCAACTGCTGCGTATCGAGGACTCCCTTGGACTGGCGGCCTCATACCGCAATCCATTTATGTCCGACAGAGATGTTCTTTGAACTTCCATGAAAATATTTCAGAGCATCCGTAAAAAAATCTTGCAATCCGGTGAATCCTGTGATAGACTACCTTTGTTTGACAGTGGAGAGGAACCGGATACAGGAGGTGTGATTCGTGGTAATATTGAGGAATATTCTGACAGTTGTTTTTATTCTTATATGCATTTCCCTGACCGTGCTTGTGCTTATGCAGCAGGGGAAAGACGAGGGACTGGGATCAATCGGCGGTATGGGCAATACCTACTGGAGCCAGAATAAAGGACGTTCCATAGAGGGCGCGATCGTGAGAGCGACGAAATGGCTGGCAGCTGCGTTTATTGTATTTGCGGTTGTTCTGAATCTTGGTTTTTGATGAGTGAATGAGGGGACTGATGCAGGAAGATGGCATGAGTCCTTTTCTTTTTACTTTATGATATGGAGTGCGAAAATGGGAGAATCCATTAAATTAATAGCGAATAATAAAAAAGCCTATCATGATTACTTTATTGAGGAGACCTGTGAGGCAGGCCTTGCTTTGCACGGCACGGAGGTCAAATCTCTGCGCATGGGGAAGTGCAGTATCAAAGAATCTTTTATTCGCATAGAGAATGGCGAGGTATTTATTTACGGGATGCACATCAGTCCTTATGAAAAAGGCAATATTTTTAATAAAGACCCGCTGCGGGTGAAGAAGCTGCTGATGCACAGACAGGAGATTGGGCGGATGGCCGGCAAGATTGCCGCGAAAGGTTATACGCTGGTGCCGCTTCGCGTGTACTTCAAGGGAAGTCTTGTGAAGATGGAGATTGGACTTGCGAAGGGGAAAAAGCTGTATGACAAGCGGCAGGATATTGCGAAGAAAGATCAGCGGCGGGAGGCAGAGAAGGAATTTAAACAGCGGCTGAGGTAGCTTTTGTCGCAGATTTCTGAAAGGAGGAACTTTTATGCCAGGAAGAGCAGGAGGCGGCCATGGAGGCGGTCCAGGAGGTGGTCCGGGCGGTGGTTTCGGAGGCGGTCCGGGAGGTGGCGCGGGCGGTGGATGCGGAGGCTGGGCGGGTGGTGGCTTCGGTGTCGCCCCGAGAGG
>JAJQGP010000017.1:19011-36955 GCA_021200475.1 Lachnospiraceae bacterium | reverse complement strand
TCTGCCGTTTTGCTGTTTTATATTAGTGGTCGTAGCGATTGTTGCAATCATTTTGTGATAGATGAACGTGTAGCTCGCAGACTGTATCGGAAGACCTTGCGCATAATATGCAGGGCGCACGCGGCATTACGGCAGGACTATGAGAAAGGAACAGAAAAGAGAGACGACCGGACAGCCGCGAGACTGGGCCGGTTGTTTTCTTTGTGCACGGCCGCGCAGGGAATCATAGTTTTGCGCACTTTGAAATACAATAGATAATAAGAAGTTCGGTTCAGAACTTGGCGTAGTGTCTGGGAAAGGGCGCAGGGACTGAATGAAGCATAAAAAATTCATCGGGCATCTGGTAATGGTTTTGGAAGTGGTGCTTCTGGCGGGAATGCTCCTGCTCTCTTTTTATTTGCTGTTTCAGTATATGGAAGAAGGAGAACAGGCGGTGAGCGGGATGGCAGTCGGTGTGGAGACAGAAAATCCGGAGGAAGAAGAATCGGGGCTTGTACAGTCAATCAGGGAAGACTCCGTTTTCATCCGCGTCCGGATTTTGGATGATGCTTTTGAAAAGGATTTGTTTCAGGAAATTACAGTGACTGCGGCGGAAGGCTTTACAGTAGAATGGGGGATGTATGATGACACGTATATGTTTGAAAGCGGCAGCGATTCTGTTATCGCTTATGGGGCAGAGGAAAGCTATACCGCAACGGCGGAAGAGTTTTCAGCTGGCCAGGCGCTTCGGCTCATTCCGAATGACAGCGGGGCTATGATTGTGACAAGTCTGAGGCGCGCAGAGAATTCCCCTGAATATAAAGGGGAGCTGTATATTTATCGTCTGGAGGATGGACTTGCCCTTGTAAATGTTCTGGAGCTGGAGGAATATCTTTATGCGGTGGTTTCCAGTGAGATGCCGTCTTATTTTCCGACAGAGGCATTAAAGGCGCAGGCAGTCTGCGCAAGAACTTACGCAATTCTCTGTATCGACAATCAGAAAAATGAAAATTCAATTGCAGATTTGGATGACAGCGTGCGATTTCAAGTGTATAATAACCGCGAAGCTACGGAAGCGACCCGAGAGGCCGTGGATGCGACTCGCAAGATGATTCTTACACGGGATGAGGTTCTCTATTATTCTACCTCCTGTCTGTCAGAGCATCGGGAGGATCTGGGGGACGAGACGGCTTTTCGGAGCTTTCTGTCAGAAATCCCCGATGAGGGGGCAGAATACGGATCGGTCTGGGTGCGCTGGGAGACGGAGATTCCGGTGTCACGGATTCTGGAGCGGCTGGCAGACACCTGTGAGCTTCAGGCGGAAACACTCGAAGAGATTTCCGTGGAATCCCGCAGCGGGAATGGGCAGGTACTGTTGCTGCGGATGACAGTCGGGGGAGAAACCATCGAAATCGAGGGTGAGTATGCCATTCGGCAGTTTTTATTTCCTGCTGAGACAGGAGTGAAACTGATGGATGGGACGACTGCGTCCGGACTGCTGCTTCTGCCGAGTGCGTTTTTCTGGCTGGAGCTCGAAGAAAATTGCGAGGCTGGCGGGGACGACACCGTGCATATTTACGGGGGCGGATACGGGCACGGAAACGGGATGAGCCAGTACGGCGCGGCGCAGATGGCAGCGGAAGGAGCTTCTTATCTGGAAATTTTGGAATATTATTATTAGGCAGGAGAGAAAATGGAAAAATTCCTCGGATATGTCCAATTTGTTCGAAATGTGATGAATAAAGTCAGCCATGATCATGTGCGGGCACATTCCGCAGAAGCGGCATTCTTTCTGATGATGAGCTGTTTTCCGCTGCTGATGCTGCTGATTACGATGCTAAAATATACTTCTGTGACACCGGAAGCGATTATCAGTGCGATCGAAGAGCTGACCCCATTTGATGTGCGGGATATGCTGGAGCCGATGCTGGACTCCATTTATAATAAGACGATTGCCCTGGTTTCTACAACCGCTGTCGCCGCGATCTGGACAGCGGGTAAAAGTGTTTTGGGAATGGCGGATGGCCTGAATACCATCTACCGGATTGAGGAGACCAGAAACTATTTTGTGGTGCGGGTGCGTGCAGCCATATATATTGTAGCACTGGTAGTGTCGCTTGGCGCAAGTGTAATTATTCTGGTCATGGGCTACGGCTTCAGTGGGTATGTGGCAGAGAAGATCGCATTTTTGCAGTTTTTGCCGGATTTCACGACAATCATCCCTGCTCTGCTCACCGTAGGACTTCTGGCAGTTTTGTTCCTGCTGATGTACACCTATCTTCCGAATCGCAGGATGAGGATGTCCACGCAGCTTCCGGGCGCGATTTTTACCGCAATTGCATGGTGCGTCTTTTCCTTTTTCTTTTCGGTTTATCTGGAATATTCGACCAACATGTCTGTCATCTACGGCAGCCTGACTACCCTGGTAGTGGTAATGCTGTGGTTGTATGCATGCATGTATCTGTGGTTCCTCGGAGCCGAGCTCAACCACTATCTGGGCGAGCCGGAGCTGTTTTCAGCGGATGTACCGTGGAAACGGTGAGCGCGGCGGTGTTTTTTCTATATTCTCTTGGGGTGCAGCCAAACTGTTTTTTAAACAGCTTATTAAAATACGAAATATTCCGGAAACCATGTTCAAGGGCAATCTCCATCACAGGCGTGTCAGTTTCCACTAGCGAGGCGGCTGCTTTTGAGAGGCGATAACGGTTGATATAATCTACACAGGTGGTGCCCGCATATTTGTGGAAGAAATTCATGAAGTAGGTCTCACTGAAATGGCAGACCCCGGCCAATTCCCGAATGGACAGATTTTCCATGTAATTGGACTGGATATAGGTCAGAATTTTTTTCATCCGCTCCTCGGCATGCAGGTTGGTGTTCTCCGCACTTGATTTTTCTACGCAGCCAAACGTATACATATCAGAAAAAAGCGCAAAAAGGAGTGCTTTCATCCGCAGCTCATAAGTGATTTCTCTTTTTTGAAAAACGGCACAGGCATCGAGAAAGCTCTTTTTCATTTCCGGATAGCCAGGATGATCTGGGTGAATGATCGTTGTGAAGCGGCACTTTCCATCCAATATCGGGTTCAGGTATTTGACAGTACAGATATCCGGTGCCAGACTGCCAAGGTAGTGCAGGTGAAATACAAGACTGTGTGATGTCATTGTGCAGCCGGGGGATTCTGTGGCACCGTGCAGAATTTGGGGAGAAAGAAAAAGAAGATCTCCTTTTTGTACGGAAAATGCTTCAAAATTAACCGTGTAGTTTGCGCATCCCTCTTCGATGTAGGTGATTTCCACTTCTTCGTGCCAGTGGAGTGTGAGATTACGGTAGCTTTCCGGTATGTGGCAGCAATAATAATTCACGGGAAGGAGAGCATCTCCGTGTTCTGCCTTTTCGCGGAAATCTGAGAATGATTTTTTTTGCATAGAGGCTTCGTTTTATCCTTTCCTGGATTGTGCGACAAATCCTTAGGATTGTGTTAGTTTTTCATGGGATTCTGCAAGAAATCCCAGCACGATTATAGTATATTACTGGCATAAATGCTATCCTTTTCGTGAGGCAAAGAGAGGATTTTTTCATGCGTTTTATCATGAAAACGGATTGCCATATTAGGATTGGAGGATGAGAAGATGCCAAACTGGTTAAAAGATGCAGTATTTTACGAGATTTATCCGCAGTCATTTTATGACACGAACGGAGACGGAATCGGTGATTTCAACGGGATTATAGAAAAACTGGATTACATAAAAAGCCTGGGCTGCAATGCCCTGTGGATCAATCCCTGTTTTGATTCGCCCTTCCACGACGCAGGCTATGATGTACGGGATTATAAAAAGGTCGCGCCCCGATATGGAACGAACAGTGACCTCTACCGCCTCTTCGGCGAGGCGCACAGGAAGGGCATTCATGTTCTACTGGATCTTGTGCCGGGGCACACCTCAGAGGAGCATCCGTGGTTCCTGGAAAGTCAGAAAGCGGAGGAAAATGAGTATTCGAACCGCTATATCTGGACAAATGCGGCCTTCCAGCCGGCAAAAGATTTCCTTTATATTGGCGGGGAAAGCGAGCGGGATGGCGTATATGTGCTGAACTTTTTTAAATGTCAGCCCGCGCTCAACTACGGTTTTCTGAACCCCGAGGAGGATTGGCAGCTGCCGATGGATCATCCGGACTGCATTGCTACGCGCGAGGCCATGAAGGACGTTATGCGTTTCTGGCTCGATCATGGCTGCGACGGATTCCGTGTAGATATGGCGGCTTCTCTTGTGAAAAATGACGACGAGAAAAAAACCGGTACCAGCGCGGTCTGGAAAAATGTGCGGGAAATGCTCGATGCAGAGTATCCGGAGGCTGCGATGATCTCGGAGTGGAACGAGCCGGAGATGGCGATCAATCAGGGCGGATTCCACATGGATTTCTACTTGGATTGGAGCGGAAATGGTTACAATTCCCTTCTGCGGGATTATGAGACGGGAGAAGATCACAGCTTTTTCAAAAAGGATGGTTCCGGCGATATACGGCGTTTTCTGGACGAATATCTGCCGCGCTACGAAGCAACCCGGGAGAATGGCTATTACTGCCTGATCACCTGCAACCATGATACAAAGCGCCCGAAGTACAATCTGGACGACTCTGAATTGAAAATTGCGTATGCGTTTCTTTTCACCATGCCAGGCGTTCCGTTCCTATATTACGGCGATGAGATCGGGATGCATTATCTGGAGCTTAAGACGAAAGAGGGCGGCTATGGCCGTACCGGTTCCCGTACCCCGATGCAGTGGACCAATGAAAAAAATGCCGGCTTCTCCACCTGTCCGGCGGACGCGCTTTACCTGCCGGTCGACACAGCCGAGGAAGCGCCCAGCGTGGCCGCGCAGGAAGCGGATGAGAACTCGCTGCTTTTCACAGTAAAAGATCTGATTCGTCTTCGTCATGAGGAAGAAAATCTGCAGGCGGATGGGGATTTTGAAGTGGTTTACGCGGAAAGCGGAAAGCTGCCGTTTGTGTATCGCCGAGGCAGCCTGCTGCTGGCGCTGAATCCATCCACAGAGCGTGTGAGCGCACCAGTCGCCGAGGTGGATGCGGAAAAAAAGGTGCTCTATGCGATCGGGGACGGGGAAGTGAAGGGGCAGGAGATCACGCTTGCGCCGCAGTCGTTTGTAGTGTTGAAGTAGAATGAAATTTAAAATGAAATTGACTTTTTACAGGATAGGGTATATGATATTTGCAGCTAAGGAATGCGGTGATTCCATATGGCGCAAAAAAACGAACAGCCCAGAGGGGGCCGACCTCTGGGCTGTTCTTGCTCGTTACGGTGAGCTAATCCTTTTAGGCTGTTGCTGTCTACTTATTTCTGCCCAGCCATTTGTTTATGTAGTTGCCGATTACACTCGCTCCGACAGAAACAAGAAAAGCGGTGATTAAATCCACCATATGGCGTCACCTCCTTCCTGCTGGAATGAGTCAACAGCAATATAAACATATCACATAATCATAAATACTTCAACTAAAAACCAGTGCTATAACATAAAAATATTAATAGACACTTATTGAAATACGATTTTTTAAATAATGCCTTGACAACCTGTTTTCCTGTGTTAAAATGAGTTTCAGTGAGAAAAACGAAGATGGTGCAAAGTAGTGACCTGACTTCATCCAGAGAGAGGGTGTCATCGGTTGGAAACATTCTTATGTTCAGGCAGGGAGCGAAATTCACACCGGAGTTCTGTTTCTGAATTGTTTCTTAAGTGGAGTATCGGTAATGCTTCAGAATAGCAGGTCACAGACCGCTGTTTGGAACTGTTGCAAACATAGTAGGAAATGGCGTCAGTGCACGTTACGCATATCGAGTGTCCGTTTTACTGCTTTCGACCTTTATCGCGTGGAATATGACGCGACGTTGGATATTTTGCAATTAAAGCAATTGTGGAATCTGCCTCGTGAAAGGGTGAAAAGTATGAACGGGAAGCAGGGTGGTACCACGGAGTAGATTGGCTTCGTCCCTATTTTGGGATGGAGCTTTTTTTACGTTTTTTATACGCAGAGTCAGTCATGGAAAATTTTATGGCCGAAGCCGTATCGTCTCGCGCAGCACCATCCTGTCCAAACTTACAGTAGAAAGGAAGAATATTATGAAAGACAGATTACAGTCCATCAAAGAGGACGCGCTTGCACAGATCAGGGAAGCGGATATGCTGGATCGCCTGAATGACGTGCGGGTGAATTTCCTGGGCAAAAAAGGCGAGCTGACCGCACTTCTTAAGAGCATGAAGGATGTGGCGCCGGAGGAGCGCCCGGCATTTGGCAAGCTGGTGAATGAGACACGTGCCCAGATTGAGGAGGCGCTGGATGAGTCGAAGAAAAAGCTGGAGCAGATTGCTCTGGAGGCGTCGCTGAAAGGAGAAGCCATTGACGTGACACTTCCGGCGAAACGCAGCCAGGTCGGCCATCGCCATCCGAATACGATCGCGCGGGAAGAAGTGGAGCGCATCTTCGTTGGAATGGGCTACGAGGTCGTGGAAGGTCCGGAGATTGAATATGACCTCTATAATTTCGAAAAACTGAACATTCCTGCCAACCATCCGGCAAAGGATGAGCAGGATACCTTCTATATTAATAAAGACATTGTACTGCGCACGCAGACCTCCCCGGTGCAGGCGCGTGTGATGGAGCAGGGAAAGCTGCCGATCCGTATGATTTCTCCGGGGCGTGTATTCCGTTCTGACGAGGTGGACGCGACTCATTCGCCGTCCTTCCATCAGATTGAGGGACTGGTAGTGGATAAAAATATCACCTTCGCAGATCTGAAGGGAACGCTGGAGGTATTCGCGAAAGAACTGTTCGGTGAAGAAACAAGGACAAAATTCCGCCCCCATCATTTCCCATTCACAGAGCCGAGTGCAGAGATGGATGTTTCCTGCTTCAAATGCGGCGGGAAGGGCTGCCGCTTCTGCAAAGGCAGCGGCTGGATTGAGATCCTTGGCTGCGGCATGGTACACCCGCACGTATTTGAAATGTGCGGCATCGACCCGGACGTCTACACCGGATTCGCCTTCGGCGTCGGCCTGGAGCGCATTGCCCTGCTGAAATATGAGATAGACGACATGCGCCTGCTGTACGAAAACGATGTGCGGTTTTTAGGACAATTTTGAAACCCAGTCCAGAGCAGCAGCAAAAAGATAGCAAAGTCCGTGCGGATTTATCCGCTAAGGGCTATAGAAGGAGATTTTGATTATGAATACAACATTATCGTGGATAAAGGCATATGTCCCGGATCTGGACGTGACCGCGCAGGAGTATACGGACGCGATGACGCTCTCCGGGACGAAGGTAGAAGGCTATGTGGCGGCGGACCGCGATCTGGACAAGATCGTGATTGGCCAGATTGAGCAGATTGAGCAGCATCCGGATGCGGATAAGCTGATTGTCTGCCAGGTGAATGTCGGCGAGAAGACGGTTCAGATCGTGACGGGCGCGCCGAATGTCCATGTGGGCGATAAGATTCCGGTCGTTCTGGATGGCGGCCGCGTGGCGGGCAATCATGACGGAAAGATGACCGAGGGCGGTATCGAGATCAAAAAGGGCAAGCTTCGCGGGATCGAATCAAATGGTATGATGTGCTCGATTGAAGAGCTTGGCTCTACGAGAGATCTGTATCCGGAAGCGCCGGAGTATGGCATTTATATTTTTCCGGAGGATGCGGAAGTGGGCTCTGACGCGGTCAAGGCGCTTGGCCTGGACGATGTGACGTTTGAATATGAGATTACTTCAAACCGCGTGGACTGCTTCTCCGTGATCGGTATCGCGCGCGAAGCGGCGGCGACATTTGGAAAGGAATTTCATCCGCCGGTAGTGACTGAGACACCGAGCCGTCCGGCAAAGGAAAACGACGAGACGGATGACCGGAAACAGGCGTCAGATTATGTGAAGGTAACGGTGCAGGATCCGGATCTTTGCTCCCGTTACACCGCGCGTATTGTGAAAAACATCCGCATTGCGCCATCACCGAAGTGGATGCAGCGCCGTCTGGCGGCGGCCGGGATTCGTCCGATTAATAATATTGTCGATATTACAAACTATGTTATGGAAGAGTATGGCCAGCCGATGCATGCGTACGATTATGATACTATTGCTGGCCATGAGATTATCGTGCGCCGCGCGGCGAAGGATGAAAAATTTACAACACTGGATGGGCAGGAGCGCACTATGGATGAGAACGTTGTGATGATCTGCGACGGCGAGAAATCGGTCGGTATCGGCGGCATCATGGGCGGCGAAAACTCCATGATTACGGATGATGTGAAAACGATGATGTTTGAAGCGGCCTGCTTTGACGGCACGAACATCCGTCTTTCTTCGAAGCGAATCGGCCTGCGCACGGACGCGTCTTCGATTTTTGAGAAAGGACTCGATCCGAACAACGCGAAAGCGGCGATTGACCGTGCGTGCCAGTTGGTGGAAGAGATGGATGCCGGGGATGTGGTTCCGGGCATGGTGGATATTTATCCGGTGGTAAAAGAGCCGGTGCGCATTCCGTTTGAGCCGGAAAATATCAACGCTCTGCTTGGCACGGATATTTCCGCAGAGCAGATGCTCGCGTATTTTAAGAAAATCGACCTGGAGTATGATGCGGCAGCGAATGAGGTGATTGCGCCGACCTTCCGTCAGGATTTGTTCCGCACGGCTGATTTGGCGGAGGAAGTAGCCCGTTTCTACGGCTACGACAACATTCCGATGACACTGCCGAGCGGTGAGGCGACGACCGGCAAACGTTCTTTTGAGATGCGTGTGCGCGATGTGGCGCAGGAAGTTGCGGAATTCTGTGGCTTCTCACAGGGCATGAGCTATTCCTTCGAGAGTCCGAAGGTGTTTGACAAGCTGCTTCTGCCGGAGGATTCTCCGCTTCGCCAGGCAATTAAAATCACCAACCCTCTGGGGGAGGATTACAGCATCATGCGGACGACGCCTTTAAATGGAATGCTGACTTCCCTGGCATTCAACTACAACCACGGGAACCGAAACGTGCGTCTGTATGAGCTGGGCAATATTTACCTGCCGAAGGCTCTGCCGCTGACAGAACTGCCAGATGAGCGGATGCAGTTTACGCTTGGAATGTATGGCGAGGGCGACTCATCCACGAAGGATGGCGAGGGCAATTTCTTCGTCATGAAGGGCGTAGTAGAGGAGTTTCTTGAAAAGGCAGGTCTCAATGGCAGAGTGACCTATGATCCGGCATCCGAGCGGCCGTATCTGCATCCCTGCCGCCAGGCGGACATTATTTATAATAAGAAGAAACTCGGCTACCTCGGCCAGATTCATCCGACCGTGGCCAACGATTCCTACGGTATTGGCGAAAGAGTCTTTGTCGCGGTGCTTGATATGCGGGAGATCACTTCATTTGCCAGCTTCGATTATAAATACACCGGCATTGCACGCTATCCGGCAGCGACCAGAGACATCAGCATGCTTGTTCCGAAGAAGGTGCTTGCTGGTCAGATCGAGGCAATGATCCTCCAGCGCGGCGGCAAGATTCTGGAATCCTGCAGTTTGTTCGATGTCTATGAGGGCAAACAGATTCCGAAGGGGTATAAATCCATGGCGTATTCCCTGGCCTTCCGCGCGAAAGACCGCACGCTTGGCGAGAATGATATCACAGCTGCCATGAAGAAAATCTGGAACGGGCTGGAATCACTGGGGATTGAGATTCGGTCATAAACACTTTTGTAATTATGCAGAACAGCATCGGTCTGCTGCTTTGCTCTGTTACACAATTATGAAATCATTCAGAAAGCCTTGCGCGAGCAGGGCTTTCTGTGAAAATAAGGTTATTGATCACACCAGCAGTGGTTCAATAATGTGAATTTTGTCATGGTGTGGTCTGTAACGATTGCAACGTTTTATAAGGAGAAAAAGATGAGACTGTATATCATCCGACATGGTCAGACGGAGTGGAATTCTTCCTATCGTTTACAGGGTCGGACGGACATTCCACTGAACGAGAGCGGCCGGGAGCTGGCGAGAAAAACAGGCGAAGCTCTCGCGCGTCAGGGGATATGCTTCGAACGAATCTACACCAGTCCGCTGATTCGCGCCCGTGAGACGGCAGAACTGGTGAGCAAAAACAGTATAGGAACAGAATTGGTGATACCTATTCTTGCGGATTGGCATCTTCAGGAAATCAGCTTTGGTGCGATGGAAGGGGAACGCGTGCGAGACGAGAATGGTGTCCTCAATGTCGAAAACTATATTCGGTTTTTTAACGATCCGGAGCGATATATTCCTCCAGAGGGCGGCGAGAGCTTTGAAGCGCTGCTGGAAAGAACGGGTGAATTTCTGAAGATTCTGCGTCAGGAGGCTCCTGGTTTTACGGAAGCAAATTCCTATGACAATGATGCGCCTGAAAAGAAGCATTCAGTGGGGAATGTCCTGATTTCCACCCACGGGGCTGCCTCTCGCGCACTGCTTGCGAATATCACACATTGCCCGCTCCGTGATTTCTGGTGCGGCGGTGTGCCGAAAAACTGCGCGGTCACGATTGCAGATCTGGAAGATGGACTTTGGAAGATCAGGGAACAGGATCGACTGTTTTATGAATAAAAGACGAAAGAATGGATGAGGAATGAAAACATCAGATTTTAAATTTGACCTGCCCCAGGAGCTGATCGCGCAGGATCCCTTAGAGGATCGCTCCGCGTCCCGGCTTCTTGTGCTGGATAAAGATACCGGGGCGATCGAGCATCGCCATTTTTACAATATTACAGAATATCTGCGTCCGGGTGACTGCCTGGTGCTGAATAATACAAAAGTGATTCCCACACGGCTTTACGGGAATCGGGTGCTGTCTGATGCGGGAGATTCTGCAAATTCGGTGGTTGCTCAGACTTCCGCTGATATTCAGGCTGTAGCTGGTGAGAAGATAGCTGACGATGGTTTGACTGGTGGAGCGTCTTCAGGCGGGAGGCAATTTTCAGCTGTCGATCGGGAAACTGTCGGAAGTGGACAGAAGCTGGGTGCTGCCATCGAAGTGCTTCTCCTCAAGCGCAAAGCAGACAATGTCTGGGAGACACTGGTGCGTCCTGGCAAGAAAGCGCGTCCGGGTACGCGTATTATATTTGGAAACGGGCTTCTGGTCGGCGAGGTGATAGATGTGGTTGAGGAGGGCAACCGCCTGATCCGTTTTTCTTATGAGGGGATTTTCGAGGAAATCCTCGATCAGCTCGGACAGATGCCCCTGCCGCCTTACATTACGCATGAACTCAAGGACAAAAACCGCTACCAGACCGTTTACGCAAAATACGATGGTTCCGCGGCGGCGCCAACGGCTGGCCTGCACTTTACGCCAGAGCTTCTGGAACAGGTGCGTGCGATGGGCGTGCGGATCGCGGAGGTGACGCTTCACGTGGGTCTGGGTACCTTCCGTCCGGTCAAGGTTGAGGACGTGACGCAGCACCATATGCACTCCGAGTTCTATCAGGTCGATGAGGAAGCCGCGCGTATCATCCGCGAGACCAAAGCAGGAGGTGGACGTGTGATCTGCGTCGGCACCACCAGCTGTCGGACCATTGAATCTGCCGCACAGCGTTTCCATGGGGACATACAGGCATGCAGCGGCTGGACCGATATTTTTATTTATCCGGGTTTCCAGTTCCAGCTGCTTGATGGACTGATTACAAATTTCCATCTGCCGGAATCCACACTCCTGATGTTGGTGTCTGCCCTCGCCGGGCGGGAGAACGTTCTCAACGCTTATCGGATTGCGGTAGAGGAACGGTATCGGTTTTTCAGTTTTGGAGATGCAATGCTGGTCATAACAAAATAAAACAGTATAATTGCTAATAAAAGAAAGCCGGAGCTGTTGCCCCGGCCTTTTTGACTTTATGCGCAGAGCCGGGCAAGGATTCTTGCGGCTAAAACCACACGCGCCCCGCGCAGCGGATAGGGCAGAAGAGCATTCTTCCTATCCGATATCCGATTCAGTTGCTGGAAAACAGATCCGCCAGTATCTCCGCCGCGCTCATGTCTAGATACCCTTCCGGGTCGGTCATGATCGAGTTTCCGGAGGTATCCCATCGCATCTGGGCGTAGCCGGTCAGATAGGAGGTGGCAACCGAGCAGCTCGGATATTTGCTGTACCATTCCGGGTAATAGTTCTTCATATAAGCGGTCGCCAGCTGGATGGCCTGGCTGGAGGTGCTGCCGGACGCGGTGGGTGTCCCACACATCCGCACACCGGGCGGACTGGAGTGGAGCAGTACCACGCTGCCGTCCTCACACTGGCCGACCACCATCCAGACGTGCCCGCTCGAACTCATGATGTCGCCTGCCCGGTAATCGGTTACAGAGGAAGCTGACCGATAAGTGCCCCAGCCGCGGGCGGCAAAATTACCTGCCATCTGGGATGCTTTCATCACGTACCCTTCATTTCCATCTGTGGTATTCAGAATATTGTAAATACACCAGCCAATATAGCCGGAGCAGTCCAGTCCGTTTGCGATCTGATAGCGGGTTGTCCGGTAATCATAGCTGCTTGTCTGCTGCTCAAAAAATGTCTTCCACTGTGCGCTTACGCCAACGGATACCGCTTCCGTCCCGGCACCGGTATCGGCCTCATTCCAGCCGCCGCCCCAGATATACATGGTAGAACCCACGGGTTCCAACGCGGTCGAAAGCAGCGTTTTCAGTGTACTGGAAGCCACATCGGTTGTCACAGTAACTTTCTTTTTCAATTTTTTGACCAGAGTATCCTTGTAGTAAACCTTTGCGGTAATCGTTGTCGTGCCGGACTTTATGGCTCGAATCTTTCCAGTGGAACTGACCCGGGCAACACTTTTATCGGAACTTTTGTATTTGACTGTACAGCCGGTCTGCACGATTGCTGTCACTGTCTTTGTCTCACCGGCCATGAGCGAGACTGCCGTGGTGTCATATTGGAAAGAATTCGCGTTTGTTACAAGCAGGTATACTTTTTCTGCGAGGTTTCCATCCTCATCATAGAGGCGCAGCGTGGCGCGGCCTTTTTTCAGGGCCGTGATTTTGTAAGAACCGTCTGATTTTTCCTTTCCCCTCGCAACCGTAGTTTTTGACACCGTCACTTCCGCGTATCCGCTGATCGTGTAGGATTTGCCGACCGCAAGTGTTTTTACAGACGTATTTGCGGCTTCAGCTGACGCAAAAAGGCCAAAGGCCAGCAGCAGCGAGGGCAGCAGCAGGCGCAGAAAATGAAAGAAGACGGGGACTTTCGAGAAACAAGCTGAGGCTTGTGAACTTTTATTATAATGGGATGAATACATATCGGTACTCCTTGCAGCTGGTTCTTTTATAGTGGCATCTATATAGATGAATGGAATGATTCATAGGAATTTTAACATTTCTATTCACTTATGTAAACCCTATTTTGCTACACAGTTTGAATGAAAATATATTTTTGTTAAAAGAAAAGAAACTATGAGATGCAAATACTGAATATGTCTTTCCAAAAAAACGAATCTGTGCTATTATAATTGAAGTAATATGCGGACGCGAGGATGCACATTGATAATATAATATGTTTACCTGGGGAGCCGGGGGACGTGTTCTCACCTGATCCGAGTACCTTGCGGAAGGGGTGAAAATAATACTCGCAGCAAAACCGGCTGCTCGTTAACTTGCGAAATTCGCTGTCGCAAGCGTCGCGAACTTCTTGCAAGTTATATTATGAGTACTTATGAGGAATTTATGGTTTTACTTACTTTTGGTTTACTTGTAGTTGAAATTCTGAACTTGAAAAATAAGAAATAGCCGTCCTGCTCTCGTCAAAGTTTAGGAACGGCTATGTCTTATAGCAAGTTATGAATCGCGCCGGGTCGGGTGAGTGGCCGTCACCTTCCGGCTCCCTTGTTAAACATATTATATGTCAGTATAATTTATTTTTCAACCCCCAATTTTAAGACGCTATTTCAAAAGGAACACTTTCACAAAAAAGCTACTGTCGAAACCCGATATCTTATGCTATACTGGAGTGGTCGTGATGGTCGTGAACTTGTAATTGCTCAGCGCTTTCACAGATGCATACAATTTCAATTTCAAAGGAAAGAACAATTATGTACGAATTGATTCAGGCTGTCGGGAACAGCTATTATATTCAATGCCCGGCCAAAATCGGTCTGGTGCGGCTAAATGAGCAGGAGGTCTGTCTGATTGACAGTGGAAATGATAAAAATGCCGGGCGGAAGGTGAGGCAGATTCTGGATGCGCAGGGCTGGCACCTGCGGGCGATTTACAATACACACTCGCATGCGGATCATATCGGCGGTAACCAGTATCTTCAGAAACAGACGGGCTGCAAGGTCTATGCTCCCGGCATCGAATGCTGCTTTACGCGGTACCCGATTCTGGAGCCGGTGGCTCTTTACGGCGGCTGCCCGCCGACGGAGCTGCGGCACAAGTTCCTCATGGCGCAGGAGAGCGAGGCAGAGGATCTGACGAAAGACGTATTGCCGGATGGTCTGGAAGTGCTTCCGCTGCCGGGGCATTGCTTTGATATGGTCGGTTTCCGGACGGCGGACGGCGTCATTTACCTGGCGGATTGTCTGTCCAGTGCGGAGACGATTGAAAAATATCAGATCGGGTATATCTATGATGTTGGCGCTTACCTGGATACGCTGGAGAAGGTGAAGTCCTTACAGGCAAAATTGTTTATTCCGGCGCACACAGAGCCGACCGAAGATATTGTGCCGCTGGCGGAGCTTAACATCGCAAAGGTGGAAGAGATTGCGGAGCGGATTGCCGGATTCTGTGAGACGCCGTGCAGCTTTGAGGAGATTTTACAGAAAGTGTTTGACGGATACGGCCTGGTGATGAATTTTGAACAGCATGCACTCGTCGGCAGCACGGTGCGCTCCTACCTGTCCTGGCTGAAAGGATGCGGACGGGTGGATGTGGAATTTGAGAACAATCGGCTGTTATGGAAAAGAACGGATGGAGGAAAAAGGTTATGAAAGCAGAGATCAGGAAGGAATATCAGCGTTGGACAGAACAGTGTCTGAATGCAGAAACTGCACTTTACGATGCCGATGTGGCGGCGGAACTCAAGGCGATGGCAGCGGATGAGGCGAAGATGGAGGATGCCTTTTACCGTGATCTGGCGTTTGGAACAGGCGGCCTGCGCGGCGTGATCGGCGCGGGGACGAACCGCATGAATGTTTACACAGTAGCGAAGGCTTCGCAGGGACTGGCGGATTATGTGAAAAAGAATTTCGCCCAGGAAGACTGGAAAATCGCGGTCAGCTATGACTCCCGAATCAAGTCCGACCGCTTTGCGCAGGTCGCATCCGGTGTGTTCGCGGCAAACGGGATCCAGGTATGGATTTATCCGGAACTGATGCCGACGCCGTGCCTTTCTTACGCGGTGCGTGCGCTGGGCTGTGCGGCGGGTATTATGGTGACAGCCTCCCACAATCCTTCCAAGTACAATGGCTACAAGGTCTACGGCGCAGACGGCTGCCAGATTACCACCGAGGCAGCAGCCGAGATTCTGGCCGGGATTGAGCGGCTGGATATTTTTGACGATATTCAGGTGACAGAGTTTGCGGCGGAATCCTCTTCTGATATTTCTTACATTCCGGCAGAGGTGTACACCGCATTTGTAGAAGAAGTGAAAAAGCAGTCCGTCCTTTTTGGCGATGAGATCGATCGGAATGTCTCGATCGTCTATTCGCCGCTGAACGGTACCGGCTTAAAGCCTGTGCTGCGCACTCTGAAGGAGAGCGGCTTTACGAATATTACGGTGGTAGCGGAGCAGGAGCAGCCGGACGGCCATTTTCCGACCTGTCCTTATCCGAATCCGGAAATTCGGGAGGCGATGGCGCTTGGCATGGAGTATGCAGCGAAATGCAATGCGGATCTGCTGCTTGCGACCGACCCGGATTGCGATCGCGTGGGGATTGCGGTGAAGAAGACTGCAACTGCCGTCATATCGGAAGGGGCGGGAAATAATAATGCAGACGCTCCTGCACTGTTAGATGCGGGCAATAAAAATACAGATGCGATGGCGCCGGAAGGAACGGAAAGCACACAGGCGGCGAATCAATATGTGCTTCTTTCCGGAAATGAGACGGGTATGCTGCTGCTCGATTTTATCTGCAGCCAGCGCATCCGGCACGGGCAGATGCCGGAGAATCCGGTACTGGTCAAGACCATTGTCACCATTGATATGGCAGAGCGGATTGCGAAAAAATATGGTGTCCGCACGGTCAACGTTCTGACCGGATTTAAGTTCATCGGTGAACAGATCGGTCTTCTGGAAAAGCAGGGAAGGACAGAAGATTACCTCCTGGGTTTTGAGGAAAGCTATGGGTATCTCAGCGGTTCTTATGTGCGCGATAAGGATGCGGTCGACGCTTCTTTGCTGATCTGTGAAATGTTTGCTTATTACCAGACACGCGGGATTTCCCTGTTGGACCGTCTGGAGGAGCTTTATCGTGAATTTGGCTACTGTTTGAATACTCTGTACTCCTTTGAATTTGAAGGCTCCGCCGGCTTTGCGCGGATGCAGGAGATTATGGCAGAATTCCGCAAAGGAATCGATGCGATCGGACCGAAAAAGGTTGAGTGTGTGCTGGATTACAGAGAAGGGCTGGACGGGCTGCCCAAATCCGACGTTCTGAAATACCTGCTGGAGGACGATTGCTCCGTCGTCGTTCGCCCATCCGGTACAGAGCCGAAGCTGAAGACCTACATTTCCGTGAGCGCCGCGACAAAAGAAGAGGCCGGAGAGCTGGAAAAACAAATGGCGGAGGCCATGAAAGCGTATTTTCGATAATATGACCCGCAAGAAGTTCGCGGCGCTTGCGGCAGCGAATTTCGCGAATAATCTGATAGCGCGGATCGAAATGAGGCGTAGTAGAGGAGAATATGCCTTGTGGAGATGAATGATTCCATTATATCTATGTGCGTACGAAAAAACCCAATCGGGATTTGAATGAATCCTGATTGGGCTTTTTCACATATATTTTTTTAGCTTTTGAGCCGCCCAGAAAAGCCTGCGCATAATCATTCCTTAGCTTTCTTCTATATCATCCCTGGTTAAACAGCGGTGAGAGTACATCTGCGTAGGTCTGGAAGATTTCCAGCAGATACGTATCCCAGTGCCGCGCGTCCTGTTCGGTGTTGCCGAACACATAATCTTCCTGGCCGTAGCCAATCACGTCGAAGCCGGGGATTGCCTTGCTTGCGCCGTTGGTGCGGTATGCAACCGCGTCGGCTAGGGAGAAGGACACGCTGGTGACGTCCTCATAATTGACCCAGCTGGAAATGTCCGTGCCGGTGGCTTCTGTCGCGGTGCCGTTGGTGGTCTGTGTTTCTGCGGCTGCTTTCTCGATGGTTGCCGCGCCTTCTACGTACTCACCGTACATCTGATCGACATAGAGTGCGAGAGAGTTTCCGAAGATCTCAGACGGTACGTGGCCGCCGTTCCACTGCCACTCAATCTCCGCGTCAATGCCAGCGTTCAGCATGGCAATCTGCAGGTTCAGGGAAGTAAACATGGACATATCACCTTCCGAAGCGCCCATCACAATTCTTACCCAGGTCGCGTCGTCTGTGTCTTCCGCGCCGATGTAGTTCAGCGGATTGTAAAGAGAAACGATGTTATTGCCGTATTTGTCGCCTTCCAGGATGGAGGCGATGTCTGTCTCATACGCCTCGACCATTTCTTCATAGGTGGAATAGTTCGCGGAATCCTGAGATCCGGTCGCGGACTGCGTGGTACCAGCGTCAGGCGTACCTACCTCAAGCTGGTTTGCGGTATTATCATTTGCCGCGGTGGTTTCTTCTTCGGCTGCATCCGCATCGCTTGAGTCATCGGAAGCTGCTGCATTATCAGGAACATCATCGTCAGAGATGGCAGCTGTATCGTCCGGAAGCTCGCCAGAGACCTCTCCATCCGGGAGCTCACCTGCTTCGCTGATATCGCCTGGCAGATCAC
>JAJQGP010000017.1:0-18911 GCA_021200475.1 Lachnospiraceae bacterium | reverse complement strand
CATCTGTGAGCTCACCTGCTTCGCTGATATCGCCTGGCAGATCACCATCTGTGAGCTCACCTGCTTCGCTGATATCGCCTGGCAGATCACCATCTGTGAGTTCATCTGCTTCGCTGATATCGCCTGGCAGTTCTCCATCCGTAAAATCAGCTGCTCCTGCAGCTTCATCGGAAACCGCATCTGCGCTCTCAGAATCGGTATCATCTGAAGTGATTCTATCTGTGCGTTCGCCCATGCCGCCGCGTCCGCCTGCGTTGTCTCCATCCATGCCGCCGCGCATGCCATCGGCTGCATCACCCATTTCGGGGAAATTCATCTCTCCCATGCTGTCTGAATCAGCAAAATCTAATGCGCCGTTCATGCCGCTCGGCAGGTCGCCCATGCCGCCACCCATTTCACTGGTGCCGGAAGATGCATAGCGCCCTTCAATAAACGCAGTTGCTTTGTCCTCGGTCGTCATGGCAGCCACTTCCTCATCGCTGAGCGCGTTGCCGTCTGCGTCAAACCAGGTCCAGCCGTCCGCATAGTCGAGATTGTCAAGGTACCACTGCAGGTTTGAAGTAAACTCTGCCAGATAAAGATCCAGATAGGTGCCATAGTAGCCGTTGGTCTCCGGATAAGCTTCCAGGTCATACTCGATGGTAAGCGCAATTGTATCATCGGTGTCGCCATCCTCATTCAGGTCAAATCCGACCGCGGATTCTTCTACAGAAAGATTCTGCTCATTGATGTATTCCATATACGCTTCGGACAGGTATGCCGCGAGCTGCTCCTGGAATGAAGAACCAAAATCATAGGTCGTGTCCATGTAATACTCAAACGCCATCGCCATGTCGCCCTCATACAGAGAGGTAATCGCACTGTATGCCACACAGCCCCATGCGCCGTCTGAAATTTCATAATCTGTGCCGTCGATGGTAACCGTAGTAGAATAGCTGCCGTCCTCCAGACGGTAAACGCCGACCGCGCCCGCCTCGATCTGGTAATCATAGAAATCGGAATTGTTCGAGGTCGCCGCAAACATGGTCGCGTGTGCGCCGCCGCCGGAACCGCCGGTGGAAACAAAATAATCCACATTGCCTGGCAGGTTGCCGAGCAGGATGTTGTACTTTACATAACGCGTCGCGGCCTTCTGGTCGGCCAGGCAGGATGGAGCGTCGCCGGTGTAATAGGTGTTTCCATCTTCGTCCGTAGCGGTGTCCTGCTTTCCGCGGTTGCCGCAGGCCACATTGATATAGCCTTCTGCCGCATAGGTTGTCGCTGCCGTGGAGTTGTTCGAAGAACTGTAGCCAGCCGCTCCCGTATTTAAAATAACCGGAGCCGTCGCTGCCGTGTAAGTCTGTCCATTAGTGCTCACAATCTCCGCCTCGTAATCGATCACGAGTGAACCATTGACCGAAGTTGAACCAGATGTTACAGCAGATTCCGCCGTCACATCTGACACACCGTCGCCGTCCGTATCAATACCTGTCACATACGCGCCCGGCACGCAGACCGATACGCCCTGCTCATCCGGCAGCTCTGGGTAAGCGACCGCCGAGACGATCGAGAGCACCCACGCGTCCGCGCTCTCCTGGTACGTCCAGGTCTGGTCTTCATTGTTTGCGAGATTTAAGGTGGTTTCAATATACTCCTGGTCAGAAACCGCAGTAGTCACATCCGAATCGGCCGAAGTATCCGACACCGCTTTACCGGATTCCTCCGCACTGCCGATCAGCGGCGCGGATAGTCCCGAAAGACAAAGCGTGCCTGCCAGAAGGAAAGACAGCCATTTTTTCTTCATAGTGAAAATCTCCTTTCGATTTTTTCGAATATTATGCAGGATACAGTGCTTATCATACCACAAATAGATTGAAAGAAAATTGAATGATATTGGAAATTTTTCAAAAACAGGGTCTGGCGGTCGCAAATTTGTCCTGCGCGTGTGTTATCGTATAGAAAAGCAAGAGGAACTACGTTGATTGTTTCATTGTCTGCCATGATAGGGGGGTAACAGAATGTCAGATAAAATGACAGTTTTTTCCGTAACAACGAAAAAGAACCGGATGTTGATGAGGTGGATTGTGTTTTGATTGAAAACTGGAACCGTCGTGTGCGGGACGAAGATGATGTCTATATCTTTGGTGATTTTTGTTTCCAGACTAACCAGGAACCCCAGTGGTATCTGGAACGGCTGAAAGGACATAAGCATCTGATCCAGGGGAACCACATATTATGTAACTTTCAATTTCATTTCAAGATTTTTCTGTTATACTGATATGAAGGAGCTTATCCGAAAGTGGTTGTCAGGCTGGTGGGGATATATCGTGCATGCAGGCTTTTTGCAGTAAAATGATATAGCTTCCTATTCTGAACGATGATCAGATAGCTCGGAAAAGAATATGGGAGGGCACGTATGAAGCTTCTTTTAATAGAGGATGAGCGGCGCATGGCGGAGGCGGTAGCGGAGGTTCTGCGCCAGGAAAACTATGATGTGGATGTCTGTTACGATGGGGAGCGCGGCCTGGACGCGATTTTGAGCGGAATTTATGACGCGGTGATTCTGGATGTGATGCTGCCGAAGAAGGATGGTTTTTCCGTCATCCGGCAGGTGCGCCGGGAAAATGTCCGCACGCCGGTACTGATGCTGACGGCGAAGAGTGAATTAGCGGATAAGGTGAACGGGCTGGACGCCGGAGCGGATGATTATCTGACGAAGCCATTTATGGTGGAGGAGCTACTGGCGCGGGTGCGTGCGCTTTGTCGGAGAAATGCGCCTGCCGCGGACGGAAGGCTGCGGGCAGGAGATCTGATGTTGGATTCGAGTACGGCAATTCTTTCCTGTACACTCACCGGACAGGAAATACGACTGGGCGAGAAGGAGCTGCATCTGATGGAATACCTGATCGCGAAGCAGGGGACAATTGTGTCGCGGGAGAAGCTGGCTCTGAAGGTGTGGGGATATGAGAGCAACGCGGAATATAATAATGTAGAAGTTTATATTTCATTTACCAGGAAAAAACTGGCGTTTATCGGATCAAAAATGGAGATCAAGGCGGTGCGCGGACTGGGATATGAGCTGCGGGGTGTCTGATCTGCAGGGAAGTGTTTTAGAGTATACGGATTTTTGAAACAAAAACACTTTTTTGCTTTCATTCCTCCTGCTTCTATGTTAAAATAATTTTTACTGGTATTTGGAACTGGAAATCTTTGATATAAATAGTTTTTCATTTTTTAACTGTATTACGAACCGCATTGTAATGAAATGATTGTACATTAGAATCGTGGGAATGCAGATATACGAAAAATCATACAAAAACTGAATTATCTTAAAATCTTAAAATAATGGAGGAAGATGAGTTATGAAGAGGAAGTACTTGTTTAAGAAAATGGGTGTTCTGGTGACAGCTTTGAGCCTGGTTCTGGCAGAGACCTCCCCGCTGGTTTATGCAGCTGAGTCTGGTGATACAGCGGACAGCTCAGAGACAGAAGAGACAACCGTGGATTCTCTGGAGGAAGCAAAGGCTGCAGTAGATGCGGCACAGGCAAAGGTGGATGCAGCGGAGACAGCAGCCAGTGAAGCGGCGGAGACAGCGGAAGCATCTGGGGATGCGCTGACGGAAGCGAATGCTTCTGTTACATATTCTGAATTGGGACTGAGTGCGGCGGCGAGCACGGCAGAGAGCGCTTTTGACATGATGCTGGAAGCGGCGCAGGAGAACCTGGACGCTGCAGAGGATGCGGTTGAGGAAGCACAGGGTACCTTATCGGCAGCGGAAGAGAAGCAGAATGCTGCCGAAGCAGATCTGGAGATGGCGAAAGCCGCAGTAGAGTCGGCGCTGAAAGCTCTGGAAGAGGCACAGGCTGCTTATGACGAAGCCGGACTTACAGAAGAAAGCCTGGCGGCAGCGCAGGCTGCAGTGGAGGCTGCTCAGGAAGAAGCGGACGAAGCACAGAATAACTACGATGCGGTCAGCGCTGCTGTGGAAGAGGCAGCAGAGACACTGGCTGAGGCAGAAGCCGCATATGAGGCAGCAGAGGAAGCGCTTTCGAATGCACAGGCAGAGAAAGAGGCAGCGGATGCTGCAGTGAGCGCGGCACAGGCCGCGTATGACAATGCGCAGGCATATCTGGACAGTCTGTCTACCGACGCTGCGGATTATGAGGCAGCCGAGCAGGCTGTGACAGAGGCACAGGCCGCGTATGAGGCTGCTCTTGCGGTGCAGACCGAAGCGGAGACAGCACTTGCAGAGATGGAAGCTGCGGCAAAGGAAGCGGCGGAAGCTGCTGCGGCTGCTCTCGCGGAAGCGGAGGAGAATAATGCGTCTGCTCTGGAAATGTATCAGGAAGCAGAAAAAACGCTGACGGACTTACAGGGAGTAGATGAGGTAGAGACAAAAACGATTGAGATGGCTCAGACTACTCTGGATGAAGCACAGGCAGCAGTGACTGCTGCGGAAGCCGCGGCAGCGGAGGCGCAGGCTGCATACGACAGTGCGGTGACGGCGCTGAATGCTCTTTCTGATGATGAGACGTCAGAAGATTATGATGCAGAAGCATACGCCATTGCCAAACAGGCAGTAGCGGAGGCGAAAGCAGCATTGGAGGCTGCAGAGACGGCACAGTCAGCAGCTGTATCGGATGCTTTGCTCGCAGAGGCTCTGCTTGCGGGAGCACAGGAGACCAATGCGGAAACGAAGGAAAAGCTGGCCGCAGCAGAAGCGGAGTATACTGCAGCAGCGGAGGCTTATGAGGTCGCGGAGGCTGCATTGGCGGAAGCGACAGCGAATAAGGCAGCCGCGGATGCGGCACTGGATCACCTGGATGAGGATACGGCAGCCGAGCAGGAGGCGCTGGAGACGGCGAAGGAAGCGACCGAAGCTGCGCTTGCTGCTTATGAGGACGCGGTGGCGGCACTGGAGACTCTGCGTGCAAACAATGCGGCTTATCAGGAAGCACTCCAGAACGTGGCAAACGCTAAGGCAGCATTGGAAGCTGCGGAGGCGGCACAGGCCGAAGCGGCATCCGGCATTGCCAGTGCGGAAAGTGAGTTGGAAGACGCAGAGAATGCAAAAAGTGATGCGGATGCGGCTGTCGTGGATGCGGTGAACGCAGTAGAGGATGCAGAAACAACCGTATCAGAGGCGCAGTCTGCGCTGGAGGGTGCAAACGAAGCGCTTGAAGCAGCGGAAGCGGATCAGAGCACGGCGGAAGCCGCAGCGGAGAAAGCGGCAGCCGCGCTGGCAGAAGCAGAAACCGCAAAGAGTGAGGCAGATGCCGCTGTGACGGAGAAAGAAGAAGTACTTGCCGCCTCGGAAGATGCAGTGAGGGAAGCGGAAGCAGCTTTGAGCGCGGCGGAGGCTGCGTATGCGGATGCGGCCGCAGTTTATACCTACGATGCGTACGGATTCTTCCAGTATATTATAGACTCTGGTGAATATGACACAGACGCAATTGCTGCGGCGGAGGCTGCGATCGCTATACTTGACGAAGCAGAGGATTATGAGACAACGATTGTCCGGGGTGATGAGACGGATGCGATTTACCTGGATAATATGATCGCGGCTGCAGAATATATTAAGGAAGGAAACGCGCTTCGCACGTCGGATGAGATATTTACCGGATTGTCTGATCTGAAGGTCAGCTATACCCTGACAGCCATCGCGATGTCCCAGTTGGATTGGCCGTCTGTAAATCATGGGCATTCCTACCATTATAACGTCGGTGAGAATTTGGCCTATTCCACCTATGAGACATATGGCTCGGAAACATACGATCCTTTTGATGGCTGGTATGAAAGTGAGAAAGAAAACTATATTGCCCAGGAAGCAGGGGAAGACAATGATGGGCAGACCGGGCATTATCTGAATATTGTATATCCTACCTATGTAACTACCGGTTTTGCGGTGGTTCAGAATGGTACATATACGAGCAATGGGTATACATATGCTTATTGCTACGGGCAGACCTTCCAGTTTGCCAGCAGTGAATACTCTGCGGCTGCTGTCGATGTTGACACCTATATTGCTCAGCTGGAAGCATATGTTTCTTATCGTGAGGATACGCTTGAAAGCTATGCGGAGGCGGTAGAAAAGGCGGAGGCAGCCCTGGCAGAGGCGGAATCTGCGCAGACGGAGGCAGAGACTGCGTTGCAGGAAGCACAGAATGCCGCTGCGGCAGCGGCGGATGTAGTTGAGGAAGCCGTGGAGGCATATGACAACACATCAGCGACCGTTGAAGAGAAAATAGAAGCGGTCAGGGAAGCGCAGAGCGTGGTTGAAAGCGCCGAGTCAGCTCTTCAGGATGCGAAGCTTGCCCTGGCAGCCGCGCAGACAGCTCTCAGTGAAGCACAGGAAGCAGCGGATGCAGCCGGTGACACAGTGGAAGAGAAGGAGGACGCGCTGGCGGACGCAGAGGCAGTCTATGATGCAGCTGCGGAAGCGGTAGAGGAAAAACAGACTGCTTACGATGCCGCGGTGGTTGCCGTGGAGGAACTGGATACGGAACGCGCGGCGGCTGAGACCGCGGCGAATGCGGCAAGGACAGCACTCGAAGCTGCGGAGCAGACGGCGGAAGAAAAGGCAGAGGCTCTGGCGTACGCAGAAGAGACACTGTATTTGTCCGCATCCGAGCTGGAGAATGCCCAGACGGTATATGATGCAGCCGTCAGCGCAGAAACAGATGCGGCACAGGCGCTTTCCGGCAGCTCGGAAAATCTCGCGGAAGAGACAGCGGTTTATAGTGCAGTCCTTTCCCTGATCAACGATGTTGAGGAAGCAGAGGACGCATACACAGCAGCAGAGGATGCGGCAAGAGAAGCGGAAGCGGCGCTTACAGCAGCAGAGGATGCAGTTGCGGAAGCAGAAGTACTTTTGTCCACAGCTCAGGCGGCCTATGAGGAAGCACTGGATACTTATACCCGTGCGTCGGATATTACCTATGAAGAAGCGCTTGCTGAAACGATTACAGATGAGGATTTCGCATATCTGAACGATTACATTGATGCAGTTAAGGCGGCAGAGGAAGCGCTTAACAATGCGCGTGCTGTATGCGCTGCGGCTCAGGAAGCCTATGATTCGGATCAGGAAGCATTGGATGATGCACAGGCCGTCTATGAAGCAGCATTGGAGGATTTAAAGCGGGCACAGGCAGCTTATGAAGCGCTTCTTAGCCAGGAGTCAGAGGAAGAATCGGAGTCTGAAAGTGAGTCCGAAAGCGGAAGCGAATCAGAGAGCGAAAGCGAGTCGGAAAGCGAGAGCGAATCAGAGAGCGAAAGCGAGTCCGGAAGTGGGAGCGAATCAGAGAGTGAGTTGGAATCGGAAAGCGAGAGCGAGTCGGAAAGTGAATCCGAGAGTGAAGACGAATCCGAAAGCGAAACGGATTCAGATATGAAAGAAGGTCTGACGCTGGATACCGATAATGTATTTCGTTATTATCAGGAAGACACATTTGCGGAAAGTTACATCGGAGTGGTTTCCTATGATGGCAGCCAGTTCTTTATTAAGAATGGTCTGGTTGACGTTGATGCGAATGGATTATGCCTGTACAATGGAATCTGGTACTATGTATCTCTTGGACAGGTGCAGCAACAGTATACGGGTCTGGCGATATACGATGGCGCCTGGTTCTATATTACGAACGGAATTCTGGATACTTCAAAGAATGGTCTGGTTTCCTATGATGGGGAGACATTCCTGGTAGCGGCCGGTCAGCTCCAGTCGGATTATAGTGGGCTGTGGCTGTATTCTTCCTCAATCGGCGGGGACGATAAGTGGTATTTTATTGCTGCGGGTATGGTGCAGAATGTATCACAGGTAGTTCTGTATGACGACGAATTCTTTGTGGTTGAAAACGGAGTTCTGGCGACGGATTATAATGGGACGATTGAATATGACGGCGCAACGTTTACTGTGGTAAACGGACGTCTTGTGTAAGAAAACCATAATGAAAATAAAAGGCAATAATAAGAAATCTGGATGCAGGATCACCGCATGGGTGGTCCTGTATTTATAAGCGCAGGCAGCCTCCTGCCGGATTGAAACTGTACTTCCCTGCACAGAAACGAGGATTGAAAATGTTTCGAAAATCAAGGATAAAAATAGTCGCACTGTTAATGGCGATTCTGCTCCTGACTTTGCTGGGGACGATCGCGGTAATCTATGGAGTCAGCTACCGTGAGATGAGTCAGGAAAACCGGAGTATGCTGGAACTGTACGCAAGAGAATATCTGGAAAATGGCGGACTGCCAGATACGGATGACGAGGCTTCTGTCTCGGACTCGACGGAATACCGGAAGAATATGAAAGAGGATTCTTCTGCAGCTTCTGGCTCTTCCCTGGGAGATTTCGCAGAGGAGGACAGTTACAGCATTTCCCGGCGCCGTCTGCAGCTCTCGACCTTTTATTCGGTTGTGTTTTCCGCGGATGGCAGCGTACTCCAGGTGAATAATGACGATCCTTCTCAGATGTCGGATGAGTTGTTGACGGAGCTGGCGCAGACGTTGCTGGAGACGGGGAAATCCTATGGCATTTCCAGAAATATGATTTACCTGGTTTCGGGAGAGGATTATACGCTGGTCTCTATGATGGATAATACGGTGATTGGTGAGAGTATTGTCACATTGCTGCGCTATACGGTGATTTTTGGAGCGGTTGCGGTGATCGTTGTGCTGGTGCTGGCCATTTTTCTGTCGGGGTGGATTATCCGTCCCCTGGAGGAAAACTACAGGCGGCAGAATCAGTTTATTTCTGACGCGGGGCATGAGCTGAAAACGCCGGTTTCCACGATCAGCACGAACGCGGAGCTTTTGCAGCGGGAGATAGGGGAAAACCGCTGGCTGGATAATATCCGCTACGAAAATGGCAGGATGACAGAGATCGTGCGAAGCCTGCTGGACTTGCTGCGGGCGGAGAGCCTGACACCGCAGGCCGCGCAGATGGAACGCCTGGATCTTGGCCGGGCAGTCACGGCCGGTGTACTTCCTTTTGAGGCGAGAGCATTCGAAGAAGGATTTGAGCTGAGATGTGAGACCGCGGATGATATAGTTATCATGGGGGAAGTATCGCAGATCGGAAAATTGATTTCCATTCTGGTGGATAACGCCTTTGCCCATACAAAGCCATCCGGGCGGATTCTGGTTTCGCTGGAGGGCGGAAAGAGCTCTGCGGTTCTGACAGTAGCCAATGAAGGCGATCCGATCCCACCGGAAGCCATGGATAAGATTTTTGACCGATTCTATCGTGTGGATTCCTCGCGCACGGCGGTCGGAGAGGACGGTGCGGCGCAGACGCACTATGGATTGGGACTTTCCATCGCAAAAGCAATCGCCACGGCGCACCGGGCGAAACTTTCGGTGAACTGTGGCGATGGAATGACAACATTTTCTGTGGTGTTTCCGGTAAAGGTGAAATGACGGATTCCGGGAACGCTCCGCAGTATCATGCCCTTTGACCGTTCAATTACACGATTTTGAGGCGGAATGCGTGTCAGACATGTCACTGGTCCCATACATCAGTTTCTCATACTCATTCATTGGCAGAGACTTTGAGAACCAATAGCCCTGCGCTTCTTCACAGCCGACTTCTTTCAGGATCGAGATCTGGTCTTCTGTCTCGACGCCTTCGCAGATCACGCGGTATCCGAGCCCTTTGACCATGGAGATGATCTGCTTCAGGAAATAAATGCCTTTTTCACTTGATTCGCAGCGGGTGATGAAAGCGCGGTCAAGCTTAACCGTGTTTACCGGGATTTCCGTAATGGTATTCAGGACGGAATATCCGGCTCCAAAATCATCCAGCGAGGTCAGCATATTGACGTTCTGCAGCTGCTGAAAGAGCTGGACTACGTTGGTGTAATCCGATACCGTAGCAGTTTCGGTAAGCTCAATCTCTGTCAATGACGGGTCAACGTTGTATTTTTTCAGAATATCGAGGTAGTGCTTTACCGTATTGCTGTCGGAGGCGTGCAGGATGGAGGCGTTAATGGAAATCGGAACCTGCTTGCGGCCGAGTTCGTTGTTTTTGGCGAGAAAAGCAGCCACCTGTTCAAATACATAGAAATCCAGCTCTGATATTTTTCCGGTGCGCTCATATATGGGGATAAAGGAATCCGGCGGCATGATGGTACCGTCTGGTTTGATCCAACGCACCAGGGCCTCCGCTCCGATAATGGAATAATCGCTGAGGGAAAACTTTGGCTGCATAAAAACCTGAAATTCCCCGCGCTTCAGAGCGACATTCATGTTGTTGATGATTTCTGTCTCCTGTGTCTGCTCGAGGTTGAGCTGTCTGTCATACAGACAGGCGGAAACGCCGGACATACTGCTTATCTGCCTCCGGGCGCTGTTAGCGGCATCAATTGCGGCAGAAGCACTGCTGCAGTCCGGCTCTACAAAATAGATACCGGAGCGGAGGTTCAGGTTGACGTCCGGAAAGAAGGATGCATGCGCATTTATAAAATCATCATTGATCTTCTGGACCGCCTGTTGTGCCTGTTTCCGGTCTGTGTCCGGATAATGCATAAAAAAGATAAACTGATCTGATACGATGCGCGAAAAGCAGGTGTCCCGTTCATTTTTCATGGTTCCATAGATACAGCTTGCGAAATCCTTGAGCAGAAAATCTCCCATGCGGTATCCGTATTTTTTATTCAGATACTTAAAATTGATAAAATCCGTGTAGACAACTACGAGATCTTTTGTCTGCCCAGCCTGAATCAGATGCTCCAGATCATCACGGAAACGGGTAAATGAAACCAGCCCGGTCAGAGAATCAAAGCTGGGCGCAGTGACTCCCGAGGCTTCGATCGCCAGGTGTTTTGCCAGATGCGAGGAGATGATTTTGGTCAGAACCCCGAGCTGGTGACGCTGTATGGGGATCCAGTCCCTTTTTTCTTTGCAGACAACATAAGAGATGGCTCCGGTGTATTTCCCTTCGCAGTACAGGGCGGCGTAGACAACGGTTTTGGCTTTGCCCTGCATCAGAAGATCTGTGGCGCCTTTCGAATACATAGCCATGTCGTCATATTGAAGCACGACCGTACCATCGCTGTCATAGCTGTTGAAAAGGGTGAGAAAGTCTTCTTTTTCAAACTGTGACTCCGCAGGCAATGCTTCCGGGATATTTTTGCCGAGCCATTGAAATTGCCGGCCGGCCGTGCGGTTACCGGTGTCTGTACGGACGACTGTGATGCGGTCCAGGCTAAAATGCTCTCCGATCTGTTCGAGTACCTGGCGGAGCGCCGCATCGAAGCTGTTCCTTTTTTCAAATACTTCCAGAACGGTAGAGATGATGTCATTTTGCAGATAGAGGGAGCCGGATTCAAGAGAATGAAGTGTATTCTCATGTGTTTCGGATTCTTCGTAGCGATTCAGGTTATCACAAAACTCAAAGCGGTTGCGCCCATGCTCTTTTGCACGATAAAGGGCCCAGTCCGCGTTTGCAAACAGCTGATCGTAGGTATAACCAGTCAGGTTTTCCGGCAGAAAACAGACACCAATGCTGCAAGTGATGGCAGAATCATTTTCGCGGAACCGAAGCGAGCGGACTGCATTTATGAGTTCAGAAGTCTTTTTGACAAGGGCGGTATGGGATGCATCTTCCATCAGAATGACAAATTCATCGCCGCCGGCCCGCATGATCACATCCGTTCGGTTGAAAGAACGGGCGAGGAGACTGGCCAGCTCCGTAAGGACAATGTCTCCGAACAAATGCCCGTAGACGTCGTTAACGGTCTTGAAATAATCGATATCCATCACCAGAAGGCCGCAGGAAGAATAAGGGGTTTTATGGCGAAGATACTGCTCGATTTTTTCCTTCCCATAAGAATGGTTGTAGAGCATGGTCAGCGAATCGCGCTGCGCTTTCTCTTTTAAGATATTTTCGCGTTCCCACTCCAGAGTGACATCGGTGATTGTGCCGACCAGGGAGTGATCGGGGTCTCCTGCCGGGTCCGTCTGGGGAAGGGCAAAAATACAGTAGGAGAGGCGCCCGTTTGCGTCACGCATCTGAACCTCCACCGGTTCTGTTCGTTTCCCGCGCATCAGTTCTGTGATGAGCGGCCATCCCTCTTCGGAGATCTCCGTATGCTCTTCAAACTTCCCAAGGTAGCCGGTCAGCTTTCGTTTGATTCGGAGATTGCCGTCATAAATCAGCAACAGGTCTTCGGCAGGAAAATATTCGAAAATAGAAATCCCGGAATGCTGTAAAAGCTCTGCCAGCTCAAGCAGCTTGCGTGTGTTGGAAGCCAGTTTCGCGTGATCCTGGGAATCAATATTGATCATATCAGTGGTATAGGACATAAGCTGCCACCTCGTATTCAGGATGATAGAATCAGACAAAGAATTGTCCGATACTTTTCGCAAATGTGTAAAAAAATTCACAATAATTTTACACTTTTTTGTGCGGATAGTCAATTGGGAAGTTGATTTTTATGGACTTTTTAGGGGCAGCTTTTTATGGGGTGCTCCAGGGCTAGCAGTCACACCTGCAGTGGCTAAGGTAAGGTAAATCTGGTCAGGGTGTGGCATGTAACATTTCGACATTTTCTGTAATATCCGAAAAAAAGTTCTTCTTTACATCGTTACGGTGGCGTGATAAACTCACAGGTATTGAAAAGAATGTTACTGGTCACGTTAACAGAGGCAGAGGTTCGTGGCCGGATGTCGGAAATGGAGAGACAGAATGAGTAAAAATATACATACGGAAGCGGTAGATCGGCTCTTTGAGGCAATCCTTTGTTTAAAGAATAAGGAAGAGTGCTATCGCTTTTTTGAGGATGTCTGTACAGTGAATGAGCTGCTGTCCATCTCACAGAGGTTCGAAGTGGCATGTATGCTCAGGGACAGTCAGACCTATCTGGAGATTGCGGAGAAGACCGGCGCTTCCACAGCGACGATCAGTCGTGTGAATCGTTCTCTGAATTATGGAAGCGACGGATATGAGCTGGTACTCTCACGGATGACAGGGAAGGACCTGCCTGCCGGGGATGAATGAGCATCAGTTGTGCAGGATGGCGGGAATGCTGCTATGCGGAGGGAGAGACTGCTTCGGAAGGATCGGGTTCCTGCGATTCGTCTTTGCCGGAGTGGTCAGCTGTTTCAAGTCCGTCGAGCATCTGCTCGATCACCTGCTTTTTGAGATAGATGTCGAAGCTCAGCATGCAGATAAAGGAGAAAAACTGCAGTGTCTCACGGTCTTTATCCGGACAGTCTTCAAAAGAATTAGAAGCAGCGTGCCAGGACTCCATGATATCACGGCAGATATTATTGACCCATTCCTTACTCAGTTCATAAGCTTCAGCGTATATACTTTCGATGGAGATGGAATCATCTGCTTCAAAAAAGCGCTCCGTGATCGGAGAGAGTATAGCCCGGATGTCGGTCAGCGGCAGAAAATCTTTTAAATAGTAGATGAAGATCAGAAGAAGCAGATGCTCTTTCGAATATCTTTTTTTCGTCGGATGAGGCAGAAGCTTTTTCTTTGTATAGTTATTGATCATCGTCTTGGTCAGGATTTTGTCGTCCGGATAGCGGCGTGTGCTGCCCAGATGCTCGTCCATGAAGGTGGTGACCTGATCCATATACAGGTCTATGTCAGGCACTTCGCCCGGACGGACGTGAGGAGTGCTGGCGATATTTCGTAAAATATCGGTCAGAAGCTTTGTATTTGTCTGGTTCATATAAATTCCTCGTTTCTGTTTACAGGATGCAGATGCTTTTACCCTGCTCGTTTTCTATCCGCAGGAAAAGCTCTGCTGTTTTGGTTTTTACTTTGCATTTTTCATTTTGAAATACCTGTATTGTATTATATAGTTTTAAAAACCGGATTACAAGAAAAATATTGAATCATTTGAAACGCTTCCCTGCTTTAGAGTATTGCCAGGGAGTTTGTATCACCTGATGGGAAAGGGATTCGCAGAGAAAGGAAAGAATATGCGGAAGATGGAATTTAAAATGGAGCGGGAAGGTCTGGTGAAGCCGGGTGATTCGGTTCACGTGACGGAAGGAGTACTCCCCTTAAGCTGGTATTATACGATCGAGCCGGCAGTCGCGATGTCCGCGAATTATACAAATCGTGAACGTCTGAAGACACGGGATGGTGTAGTTACAGAGGTGAGAACGGATGAGAGCGGATATACCGTTGTGGTGCAGTTTGAAGAATGAAAATGGCGTAATAGTGGAGCTACTGAACAGTTACGTTACAAAATTATCAGAAAGAGGAGTAAGAAAATGAGTATTTACGATTCACTGAATCCGCAGCAGCAGGAGGCGGTTCGCCATTATGAAGGACCACTGCTGATCCTGGCCGGAGCGGGATCGGGGAAGACCAGAGTACTGACGCATCGCGTCGCATGGCTGATTGAGGAGATGGGCGTGAATCCCTGGAATATCCTGGCGATTACGTTTACAAATAAGGCCGCAGGTGAGATGCGGGAGAGAGTTGACCGCATTCTGAACCGCTCGGAGCAGATATCCGGTTCCGTCTGGGTATCGACGTTTCACAGTACCTGTGTGCGTATCCTGCGCCGCTATATTGATCACATCGGCTATGATACACATTTTACAATATATGACAGTGATGATCAGAAAGCAGTGATTCGTGATGTCTGCAAGCGTCTGAATATTGATACGAAAACGTATAAAGAGCGTTATTTTATGGGAATGATCTCCTCAGCGAAGGATGAACTGATCACCCCGGAGGAATATGAAGCGCGCGCCTTTGGACAGGATGATTTAAAGATGAAAATGGTCTCGCGTGTGTATAAAGAATATCAGAAGCAGCTGCACGCGAGCAATGCGCTGGATTTTGATGATCTGATCAGTAAGACGGTGGAGCTGTTTTCCGAATGCCCGGAGGTTCTGGATTCCTACCAGGAGCGTTTTCGATTCATTATGGTGGATGAGTATCAGGATACCAACACAGCGCAGTTTAAGCTGGTCAGCCAGCTTGCTTCCAAATACCGGAATCTCTGTGTGGTAGGCGATGATGACCAGTCGATTTACCGTTTTCGGGGGGCGAATATAGGAAATATCCTCAATTTTGAAGAATTCTTTCCGGACGCGAAGGTGATTCGCCTGGAGCAGAATTACCGTTCGACGCAGAATATTCTGGATGCGGCCAATGCGGTTATCAAAAAGAACGTCGGCCGCAAGGAGAAGACGCTCTGGACATCAAACGGCGAGGGTGCGCAGATCCATTTTCGCCAGTTTATGAATGGGTTTCAGGAGGCGGAGTATGTCGCCGACCGGATCAGCACCTTTGTCTGTCAGGGAAAGGCTTCTTACAAAGATTTTGCGGTTCTTTACCGGACGAATGCGCAGTCGCGCATGTTTGAGGAAAAATTTCTTCTTGAAAATATTTCTTATAAAATTGTGGGCGCGATTAATTTCTATGCCAGAAAAGAAATCAAAGATGTGCTGGCTTATCTGAAGACCATTGATAACGCGGAGGACGACCTGGCTGTGCGCCGCATTACCAATGTACCACGGCGCGGGATTGGCGCCACTTCGATTGCGCGTGTGCAGGATTACGCGCTGACGGAAGAGATCAGCTTCTATCGGGCGCTGGGCGAAGCTGCTCAGATTCCCGGTATCGGCAGAGGGCTGGCAAAGCTGGAAGAGTTTGTGCAGATGATTCAGACTTTTCGCAGCAAAGCGGAATTTTATTCCGTCCGGCAGTTGATCGAGGATGTTCTGGATGTGACTGGCTACCGAAAGGAACTGGAGCTGGAAGGCGGTGAAGAGGCAAAGGAGCGCGAAGAAAATATTGATGAGCTGTTAAACAAGGCAGCAGCTTATGACCAGAGTGCAGCAGAGCCGTCGCTGTCCGGATTCCTGGAGGAGGTCGCGCTTGTGGCAGATATTGACGAGGTTTCCGGCGAGAATGACCAGGTATTGATGATGACCCTGCATAGCGCAAAGGGACTCGAATTTCCGACTGTTTTTCTGGTCGGTATGGAGGATGGACTGTTTCCTGGCTACATGAGCATTATGTCCGACGATCCAGCGGATCTCGAAGAGGAGCGCCGCCTGTGTTATGTGGGGATTACGCGTGCGCAGAAGGAACTCTATCTGACCGCGGCCAGACAGCGTATGACGCACGGGGAAGTTCGTTTTAACCGTGTATCGCGGTTTGTGGAAGACATTCCGCAGGAGCTACTTCAGGCGGGTGGACGTTCAGCTGCATCGATCGGGTCCTCTGTCGGGAAGCCTTCATTCGGGGCAAAGAAGAGCGGGACAGATTCTGATGCGTCGGAAAATTCATTTGGCGGCAGGGAAAATCCATCTGCGGACAGGACTGGTTCCAGAGATACGTATGCGATGGAGGATCATGACGCAGAGCCGGGCGGAGCACACCGTTCCCAGCGCGCTCGAAATCTGAACCAGAACGCCTACCGGCAGGCGAGGGAAGCCTTCCAAAACCGTGCATTCGTACCACAGCGGTTTGAGGTGAAAAAATCGGACGGTCTGGACTATACGGTTGGAGACCGCGTAAAGCACGTCAAATTTGGGGAAGGGACGGTTGCGGCAATCGCCGAGGGCGGGCGTGACTATGAAGTGACTGTAGAGTTCGACCGGGTAGGGACGAAAAAGATGTTTGCGGCCTTTGCGAAGCTTGTGAAAACAGAATGATTGTTTCGGTTCTTCGGTAACAGGGGGATTATAAAAATTAGCCTTACGTAAAAATTTTCTATAGTAAAATTCATTTCCCTGTGATATACTATTCGGAGCAATGAGAAATCATGGCCCGTGTGCTTTCCGGATATGGAATGATATCCTGCGATTCGAACCTCTGGTTTTGGAATATCCGGGTTATGAAAAGAATCAGAAAGGACGTGTGACGTATGACAAAGGTAGACGATTTGGTAGCAGCATTAAAAAAACATGATGAGGAAAAGAAAAAGAATACCGCATTGTGGGTGTTCGCCATTATCGGCGCGGTAGCGGCAGTAGCGGGGATTGCTTACGCGGTATATCGCTATTTTTCTCCGGATTATCTGGAAGATTTCGAAGATGACTTTGACGACGACTTCGACGATTTCTTCGAGGATGATGATTTCCCGGAAGCGAAAGACGAAAAAGAAGACGCACCGGCAGAGAAAGAATCCGAAGACAGCGCAGAAGCAGCGTCGGAAGAGGCCTCAGAGGAAGAATCGGAAGCCGCAGAAGCGTAAGATATCCAGGTGAGGACGGATACAGCGGCAGGAAAGCAGACCAGGCAGGTGCATTGTGCATCTGCCTGATTTCATTTTATTACTGACAGCAGTTTCAGAAGAGGGCAAGCGCAGACTGCGGCTTGCACTCCTGAACCGTTACCATTAAAAAAGTGTAAGGAGAACGCTGCACATGAAAAAGGGACAGATTATGGATGGCGTGGTGGAGCGCGTCGACTTCCCAAACAAGGGAATCGTGCGGACAGAGGAAGGTACAGTGACGGTGAAAAACGTCTTTCCCGGACAGAAGATTCGCTTTGCGATATCCAAAAAGAGAAGCGGGCATGCCCAGGGGCGTCTGCTGGAAGAGCTGCAGCCGTCTGCATGGGAGAACCGGGCGCCCGTCTGCCGCCACTATCCGGCCTGTGGCGGGTGTACCTGGCAGAGTATGTCTTATGAAAATCAGCTTGCGTTGAAAGCGGAGCAGGTAAAACGCCTGCTTTCGCCCGTGCTGCAGATGGCGGACGCTGCGTTTGATGCTGTATTTGAGGGAATTCACCGCAGTCCGCAGGAATTTGCGTACCGCAATAAAATGGAGTTTTCTTTTGGCGATGAATATAAGGATGGACCACTTACCCTCGGCCTGCACAGGCGTGGCAGTCATTATGATGTGCTGACAGCTGATGATTGTCGTCTGGTGCATCCGGACATAACCGTGATTTTAAGTGAGACTCTTTCTTTTTTTCAGACGAGACAGATTCCGCATTATCACAAAATGACGCATGAAGGGATCCTGCGCCACCTCCTGCTTCGCCGTGCAGAAAAAACAGGGGAAATTCTGATTTGTCTGGTGACGGCGGGGAATTCTCTCTCTGCGGAAATCCTGCGGGAATATACGGCACAGCTTTTGTCTTTGGATCAGAGTCTGCAAGGGCATATCGTGGGGATCCTCCATATGCGGAATGATTCTCTTGCGGATATTGTGCAGAGTGATGAGACAACTGTTCTATATGGTCAGGACTATTTTTACGAGAATTTGCTTGGCCTGCGTTTTAAGATTACACCATTTTCCTTCTTCCAGACGAATTCCCCTGGAGCAGAGGTATTATACCGTGTGGCGCGGGAATATGTGATGGAAAACTGCGGCATGGATGACGGTTTGAAAAATACAAAGAGTACGCAAACTGCGTCGAATTTGCAAAAGAAACAGGATGAGAAGAAGAACCCTGCGCCGGGAGTGATCTTTGACCTTTACAGTGGGACAGGCACAATCGCGCAGATTCTCTCTCCAGTTGCGGATAAGGTGATCGGCGTAGAGATTGTAGAAGAAGCTGTGGAAGCAGCCAGGGAAAATGCCAGGGGGAACGGTCTTGACAATTGTACTTTTCTTGCAGGTGATGTTCTGAAAGTCATCGAGGAGATTCCGGACCGACCGGATTTTATCGTCCTGGATCCGCCCCGAGACGGGATCCATCCGAAGGCATTGCAGAAAATAATTGCCTATGGCGCACCACGCATATTATACATTTCCTGCAAGCCAACCAGTCTCGCACGGGATCTGGAGGTACTGCAAAAGGATGGGTACCAGGTGGATCGGATGTGCTGTGTGGACATGTTTCCGCAAACTACTTCCGTTGAGACGATTGTATTATTGAGCAACCGAAAAATCAAACCTGACTCTCATGTGAGATTAAGCCTGGATATGGAAGACTATTACAGGTTTGCAGATCAGAGAAAATAAGCGAATTCAATACACGGAACTTACAGTAGAAAGCTGTTGA
>JAJQGP010000049.1 GCA_021200475.1 Lachnospiraceae bacterium | reverse complement strand
AAACAGTTCCGAGCTCCCATCATTATCAAACTCACAATCTACCTATAATGTATCTGTAAGATAACATATGGTTGTATCATATCCCGCGTTCTCTATAAAATCTTCATACAATGTAAAAGCCTTATCAGCAGTTACATGGTTAAAAAAATCAAATGGCAAAAGTTCCAATTGAAAAGCTACAAAACAGGCAGGAACAATGACCACTAATACAAGCATTGCAATGACAGCGCTGTTTATCCTCGCTTTCTTCTTTTTGCCACCCTGATTCACACCACAGCACGGACAAAATTTCGCGTCGTCCGGCGATTCATTTCCACACTTAGGACATTGCATACCTGATTTTCCTCCCCCCGCATTAAACTTTATTTAAATGAAACTCACACTGAATTGTCTCGACAACCAGTTGGGATGCCACGTCGCCGCACACCCTATCCGCCAAACCCATCCGCCAGCGCAAAGAATGTTCTATTCCCGAACTGCCTGAATCCAATCACGCCTTCATCCAGGCGTCTGATTCCGTATAAAATTCATGTATTCCCATCAAATATTCACACTTAATATAGTATTTTATGTGGCTATCAGCAACACTTTTTTACTATTTTGTATCTGTTAGCCTGTGTTATTTTCAGTCCAAAAGATATACTTTATACCTAAAAGTGAAATGGGAGATTTCTATGGATTTAGTAAAAATTGGTAATCGTATAAGACTTGCAAGAAGAGAAAATAAACTAACACAGGAAAAACTCGCCGAATTAGCGGATGTAACTCCGCATTACGTATATGAGATCGAACATGGCTTAAAAGCAATGTCTCTTGACACTTTAGAAAAGATTTCTCTTGCACTTGATCTGTCGCTCGATTATCTTTTCTGGGGAAACAGCACGTCTGACAAAGGTAAAAGTAACTCTGCCAGTGATAACCAGTTGAATGCTGACATAAACAGACTTTCCAGGTCTGAAAAACAGGCGCTCGTGAATATCCTGTCAGGAATCATCGGCCGCCTTAAGGATGACTCGAAATAGCTAAACACTGCCAAAACAGAACAGCTCCTCATCATCCATTCCCCACGCATCTTCGAATTCAAATGTATGGCAGCTGCAAAGCATTCTGCATTTCTTCCCATGCTTAAGCACCACTGTGTCTCACATTATCTCGCCAGTTCTTTTTTAAATCCTGCTTTCTTTTTGCTTTAATTTAATTACTATCGGAGAGAAGTTGAAATCCATGCGTAACTTATCAGATCTGGCAAAGGAACAAGGTATTCAGAAAGGTATTCGCATCAAAAAGCAGCGTCAAAGCAGAAAGTTTCAGCGTGAACGCAAAAGAGCGGACGCAGCAGAGCAAAGAGCAATCCGCGCAGAGTGGGAGGTGGAGCGGCAAAAGAAAGAATTACAGCTTTTGAAAGCGAATTAAAAATCAGAAATTTTCCAACGAGCAGGGCTTTCCTTTTCCGGCTCCTGCTCGTCGTGTGGTTGCTGTACCGACCAGATTGCTGCAGATCAATTATATTACTCAGACATTTTTTCCCTGGCCAGCCTAATCAGACAGTCTTTTCCAAGAAAAGCAGCACCATAGCAGAGAACCGTCCGAAACCCTTCGACCCGCAGGTTTCTCGCATACTGCATCCTCTCGATCTGATCGAGCGCCTCCTGGCATTCACTCTCAAGAGTGGCATCCTTCCTTTTAACGGAAAACCCGCCCATGCAAAATCGCCTGGCGGCGATGGGCGAGCCTGCGTCCTCGATTCGCAGAAGCGAATCGGGGCAAATTCCTGGCCATTTGGCTTCAATGACAATGGCGCGTCTGCGGCGGCGCTCTTTAATAATGATGTCAGCGCGGCCTTTCCCCTGCTCTGAGTTGGATTTTACCTCATAGCCTGCACTGGAGAACATCCCGGCGACAAATGCATGGTAAAAATCCTCTTTATAATCGTAATAACTGATAGTATCGAAGAGAATGTCAGAGACATCCTCGGTCAGCTTCTCATCTTCCAGGACATCCCCAGAAGCATCCGAATCACATTCAGCGTCTCATCGTAATAGCCATTGTCGCTCGCCTTCGCAAGGGGAACGTCATATTCGTCCACAAGCAGAATGACTTCCTTCTCATAGTGCGTACACATCATGCACAGCAGAATCATCAACGCGTTTTTGACATCAGTAAGTTCGCCTCTGCGCAAGCAAAGCCTGGAAAAAGCCTCTTTATCGGAAAGTGTCTGCTTCTCATCCTGCATCAGGTAGAGATGTTCGTTGCAGAGATCTGTCAGCACCTGGCGCAGCATATCATATGCGTCTGTGAAGTCCCGCCCGTTCACATCCTTCAGCGTCACAAAAAGCACCGGCCACTGGTTCATCCACTGTGCACAGAGTTCCTTCTCTTCTGAGATCTGAAGTCCCTCAAATAACTCACGGCTGTCCCTGCGGATATCAAAAAAGCTTGCGAGCATGCTCATCGCCAGTGTTTTCCCGAAACGCCGGGGACGAATGATCAGGTTCACCTTAGCATGAAAAGCTTCAATAATTTACTTCCGCCTTGCACACTCTTTACAGGTTCCAAGGTTGACATGCCCTCTTCCGCCATAGGAGAGAAAGTTTCCCTCTTTTGCGATTTTTCCGCAGTACTCACATTTGATCCATCGATTTCCTTCCGCGTCACGAACAGGCGTGACCTGCTGCGAGAAGCTCTCTTCCATATTACATATAAAATTTGCTTCCCGTTTTTCGGCTTCTGCCTTCTGTCTTCTGAATTCTTCCTGCTGTTTCTCCTCAAATTCTGCCATTCGGCGCTTTGCTAATTCTTCCCTGTAGTTTCGTTTTCTCTCTAAATCCTTCAGCTTTTTCCGGGCAGCTTCTATTTCTTCTCTGTGCTTTTCCGCTTCTTGCATTCTTTTTTGTTCGGCTCTTTCCCGATTTTTCTCTTCTTTTTCCCGGAACCTTCTTTGCGCTTCCTCCCGACGTATTGCTTCTCTGTCCCTTTGGAGCTGCCTTGCCGCATTTTTCCGAAGAAATTTGTCTTCTATTTTCATCATCAAAGCAGTCAGCGGCTGACCCATGAACCGCAGAGACCCATCCTCATAAATAGAAAACTGTTTCAGCGGCCCTTCCGCGAATAGAACCTCTGCCCACAGTCCGTCAATATCCTGCGCGTAAAACACTGCTCTCAGAATTGCTTTATCGTAGTCCGCATCCGTCAATGCTGCGTACCCTGAAGGTGTATTTTCGCCCAAAAGCAGACAATATCTCTGCCTGTTCTGTATTTTCATCAATCCTTCCGGGTATTGTCCTCTGCAGCCTCCGTTCACGCAGTCAACCACGTAAATAATACGGATACCCTGGCTATTACCCTCGAGAATTCCGATCTTTTCATCTGAAAGATTTGCTCTGTCATGGCAATAGCTCAAGGCCAGCTTTCTTTCCTTTGTCAGAAACGTAAACTCGTATTTTCTGTTTGTATCGTCCACCGCATGAATCGGGACACGGCTCTCCAAATCTGCCGTTTTCAGCTTCTCATCCAGCCAGCATTTCAGTACGATTTTAGAATTGATTGAAGTTCTTCCTTCCGTAATCGCACTACACTCTGCAACAGACGATCCATCCTTTATCCTGAAGTGCTGCTCCCGTTCATTTTTATCTCCCGCTACCAGAATCAGATTGGAGCCACAGCCGCATGGACAAAACAATTTGTTCTTCCTGCTTCTTTCCCGAAGTGCCTTTACTTTCTCAGGAATATTGATCTGCCGTCCCTCAATAACCGTATAGATAGTCTCAATACCGATATATTTACCGTCACACAGACACACTGTTCTTTGAGCCATATGAATATTGCCCCTCTCGTTTTATCTCTGGCAACCCGGACAATACACACTGCCGCGTCCTCCGATTGCGCTTTTTTGCAGCGTTTCCCCACACTTTTGACACGGTTTCCCCGCCCTGCCATACACTCTCAGATAGGGAGTGTTCCGATAATCCTTTCCTTTTCCGGCCAGATACTCTTCCGCTGTCAGACTGTTTTTTTCAATAAAATACTCCAGCTGCTTTGGAATTTCATTCGCGAGTACTTCCCACTCTTCCTCTGTCAGGGAATTCGCCAGCCTAGACGGAGCAATCCCTGACGCGAAAAGAATTTCATCGGAATAAATATTCCCAATGCCGGCAATTGCTTTCTGATCCAGGAGGCATTCTTTGATTGACTTCTTTCGTTTTCCCAGTCTGTCTGCAAGATACCCGGCACTGAAATCAGCATCAAACGGTTCTTTTCCCAGGTTCTGAATACCCGTTACCGTGTCCGCTTCCTCCGCCCTCAGATACCAAAACCTCCCGAATCTTCTGGTGTCCGCAAAGCGCAGTTCCCATCCGTTATTCATTTGCAGGATGATATGGGTGTGCTTCTCCATTTCATATTCCGGCGGTGTAAACAAAAGGCATCCGGTCATTCGCAAATGCATGGCAACCCGATCGCCGCTCTGAAGCAGTATCGTCAGAAACTTGCCTCTTCGCCTGACGCCCTTCACCACCTGGTTTTTCAATGCCTTCGCAAATGTATCCGCGTCTGGATATGCGACCACTTCCGGACGGCTGACTACAACATTCTGAATCGAGAGCCCCCTGATCTGAGGCTCAATCACTCTTCTCACGGTTTCTACTTCTGGCAATTCCGGCATCTGTTTTTTCTCCTGTATATCACAATCCTTTATCCGGTCAATCGTTGTCTGGCAGTTTCCTGATCCATTCCAATATTCGGTTCTGCACTCATCTGCATCACGATTTCATTTCCATATCTTTCATCGATATGTACAAATTCTAACTATTCCTTATCCGGCACAAGCTTCAGCAAAAACGGAGACACCGGCAGCTTACTGCCGCCATTTCCAGGCTTATCTCCATCATCTGCCGCAGCCAGTAAATATCTCCCCGGCGCGCTGCTCCAGGCATAACGTATCTGCAAAGGCAGCGTCCCCTCCCTTACATCGACGCCAGCCTGCGGCGCCGCTTTCAAAAATGCTTCGTGCCAGGTGCCGCTGCAAGGTTGAAGTTCATCTTCCGTTTTCATCGGAACCAGCGCAATTTCTTTTCCGCTTATAACAGCTCCCAGCGACTGCCAGATGCCATCCTCCCCCGCAAATTCAAAAGGCAGTATTACCTGGCCGCCTTCATCGCCCTTATAATCAGCAGGGAATACCTGCCCGGTCACGCAATCCAGAATCCCCAGTTCCTGGTCAAACTGTAAAGTTGGGTATCGCCCCCTCCCTTCAGTCGGCGGCAGGTCGCGGCATCCATTCTGAAAACGCTCCGCGTTGGATGCCGCTTCCCATCCTGTCAGGCGCGGCCCTTCGCTCACCGCATCCTCATGGTATACGATCCTGCGCAGCGCAAGCGCAGCTCTGTGCGCCGCCTCCTTTTTATTCAGGGGATGCAGGTCGTTGTCCTCACCGATGTCGATATTCACCGTCACTGCCACGTCCGGCAGGCTGCCCGCCCGGCGCTGCGCTTCCCGTATCTGCGGCCAGGCGTCGTCTTTTGCAATGTCGATTCCGCAGTTCGGCAGCTGCACGATCACAAAGGGCAGCGTCTCCTGCATCCAGCGGTTTCTCCAGTCAGCGATCATATCCGGCAGCAATCCCTGATACTCTTCCGGTTTGCAGTCGTTCGACTCACCCTGATACCAGACGACGCCACTGACGGTGTACGGCAGGCAGGGCGCTGCCATTCCGTGAAACAGGCCGGTTGCTCCGCGATTTAAGAATATCTGTTCGGGGGCTGGACCCACCTCTGAGAGTACCCGATATTCCCACATTCCGGCCAGAGAGATGGGGGCGGGACTCTCTGCCGTGAAGGTAACGCCCTCTCCCTGCGGTCGGCGGCAGCTTGCGGCTCCCATTTTAAAAACGCTTCGCGCTGGGAGCCGCGGCTCAGCACCATTACTCTTCCGGCTTTCCTTCTGCGGCAGATCGCGGCATCCGCCTTCTGAACATGCCGTGTCACACGTTGCCGCATATTTCGAAACCCAGGAATCGCTGCACACATCCTCCCACGCCAGTTCAATCGTCTTCCCCTTTGTCATGCGGCCGCCGCCGTTTCTGCACATCAGGTAAATCAGAACCTCGTTTTCACCGGCTTTCAGTACACCGGCCGGTACCGTATAACGCCTTGGCGGATAACAATACCCCGTATCTCCTACAAAGACTCCATTTATATAAGTACGATCCGCGTCGGTCAATGTTCCCAGACGGAGCAGAGCTTCCTTTCCGGCACATGCTTCCGAAACCTGAAATTTCTTTCTCAGCAGGAGCGTACCGCAGAAATTTTCCAGTCCTGCTTCCGCGAGATAACCAGGAAGAGAAAGCGTTTTCCAATCCTCATCTGCACCGCCGCTTTTTGTGGAATTCCCATGTTTTATATACTCGTCCTTCCAGGGTAATTCCCTCACCCGAATCTCTCTTCGCCAGGCGATCTCTTTTTCCATATATTGATCGGTCAGTTCCCTGCAATACGCCTCACTTTCCAGCGTTTTTCGTTCATCCAGATACTGCGGCCAGTTTTTCAGCCCTTCCTCACTCATCCAGGCCTGGATCGGCGTACCTCCCAGGCTCAGATTCAAAATGCCGATGGGAACTCCTTTTTCCTCCGAAAGCTCTTTCCCCAGAAAATAAGAAAATGCAGACACCTCCGCTAACTGATCTGGAGAGCATGGAAATGCCCCCTCCCTTTGGTCGACGGCTACTTGCGGCTCCCAATTTAAAAACGCTTCGCGTTGGGAGCCGCGGCAAATCCCCCACTGCGCGTTCTTATGCTCTGCGGCCTCCTGTTTAAAATCATAATCTTCCTGCACCTTATATAAATGAACGCGCGGAAGGCCGCCTGCGATATCCATTTCAGGCGCACTTTGTGAAGGACGCTGCTGCAATGAAAAAATCGCCGTATCCAGAAATTCCTCCGGGTACCGTTCCCGCACCCGCCGCATCGGCAGCTCCATATTGGACTGCCCCCCGCAGACAAATACGTCTCCCACGTAAACATTGCGGCTCACCGCTTTTTCTTCACCGGAAATAAAACGCAGACAGTAAGGGCCTCCCCCACAAAGTGATTTAAAATAGCCGGCAAACGCGCCTGTTTCATCCGCTGTCACAGCACACCTCGCCACAATATACTCGCTTTCCTGCTCACACTCCGCAGATGTACCTTTCTTCTCGTCGTTCCGCCTCTTTTCCATGGGCCTTCCGTCCTGCACAAGAAGCGCAATATTCACCGGTGCTCCCGGAATGCATTTTCCCCAAATTCTTGTTTTCGTCCCCCGCTGCAGCACACAGTTATCGCCCAACAGCTTCGGAATTTTCAATTGATTCTCCATGATCATTATTTTCCTGTATTTCTCTATTATTTGCTTTTTGTTACGATTCAACAGTTCTCAGCTTTGTCATTAATGCTTCCTGAAGTACCTGTGAGAAATTTATACTTGCAGCCATCGCTTCCTCATTCAACCACTCAGGAATACTCAAAGTTTTCTTTACTGCCTTACTGTTATGCTTCCGGTTATATTCGTCAAGATCAAATTGGACAATAACAACTGCCCCATCTTCTTTTATATCTTCCACTTTCGAAGCGCATGGAAGTTCTTCCTTGTCTTTCATACGTTCTGTCAGTGCCAGGCCAAGAGCATCCACAGCCATGCTGTATGCCTCTTCCATATCGTCACCTTCAGTCACGCACTCTGGAATGTCAGGAAATGTCACCCAGTATCCTCCCTCTTCCGCTGCATGAAACAGTGCCGGATAAAAAAGTTTTTTCATTGCCAACCTCCTAATTTATATTTTGCGGAATTATTTCAATCCCGCCCGTTTTAAAATATCTTGCTCCGTTCCTTTCTTCATTTCTTTGCTATGCATCGGAACAATCACCTGTTTGCCGGTCTCCGGATTGCGTAGCTTTATATGTGAACCATTTTGGCTTATTACTGCAAATCCGCTTTTCTCTAGCAGCTTTACCATCTCAACCGGTTTCATTGGCATTTTCTTAAAACCTCCCCTCCTAAAAACCGAGTATATTATATTACGTATTATTACGTATGTCAATATTCATTTTGTTATGGATGACTTTTTGATATTTCGTAGTTACAGGTCATACCCTGACCAGATTTACGTTATTTCAATCTCTACAGGTGTGACCTATAACGGCATCTGGCCAATTAGAATCGCTTCGCGATGGGCCAGATGCCATGCAATCTCTACGTTCTCGCCCCTCGCCGGGTGGCATCCCACACTTCGTGCGGGATAGGCCCTGACCACGCAGCAAGTGCGTGGTCGGGTTGTGAACAGTAACATTTCGTAACTAACTCAGCAACCACCAGTTCAACTGGTGGTTTGATTTTGGCCCTCCAAAGGG
>JAJQGP010000070.1 GCA_021200475.1 Lachnospiraceae bacterium | reverse complement strand
AACACAAACTGGTGTTCCCTTTTTACTTTTTCCTACAAAAATTTTACGCTAACAAGTACTTCCGCAAAACATTCGGTATAACACCGAAGCTGTATCGGACACAGCAGTTGGCAAATAATTACTGTTCATAAGCTATCGATACAGATCCTCCAGTGACAGTAACAATACACTGCTGTCGTTTCGTTCTGTAACCCAATCCGTATATCCACCCAGTGAAAAGAATAAATATTTTATAACCCGATACCTTCCATAAATCAACGAGGATCGCCGGAGTAATGTCTCATAAATGCCTTTGTCTATTTTCTCATTCTTAAATTTGCACTCTCCAACGACCGCCGTATGATCCAGTTCTGAAATAGCCACAACATCAATGTCAGCGGATTGCCGGATTTTCTTATTGTCTGAGTCAGAAATCGTTTCTGTTCCCCACCAGGTTCCCACGTTTGTGAGGAAACCGTCGTATGTTCCCAGGATTCCCTGCTCCAGCGTATAATATCGGCACATATCTTCAAAAACACTCCCCATGAACGCATGCAGCTTCGGCTTTACTGCCTTTTCATAATAAAGATCTCCATGTCCCATCTCAATCACGCTGGCCGCTTTTGGGATAAACTGATACCAGAACTGAAACATATGATCCTTTAAAACATACTGTGTTTTCTTCTTGTTCTTTTCTTCTGTAATGCACTTTCTTTTCTCAATCAAATCAATTTCCATCAGTCGTTCAAGGCAATAAAAAATGGTTGAATTGCTTTCTCCGACTTTCTGAGAAATACCATTTATGGTATTCACTCCAGATGCAACCTGTTCAATCACATTATTGATTAATGTCACATCAGAAAATTCCTGTGTGAGCAGATTTCTCGACTCATCATACAGATAACCATCCGTTCGGAAAAAGAGACGTTTCAGATTATCGTCAAGGCTTTGTGAATCATCAAGCATGGAAAGATACTTCGCTACCCCGCCGGTAATGCCGTAACAAATTGCTTTTTCTTCTAATGAGTAATCCGGTACAAAAAGCGCAGCATCTCTATAATGAAAAGCCTCCAGCTTCATTTGAGAAGTTCTCCTGCCAAACAGTGGGCTTTTCTCACTTAACACTTTCTTCTCCATAAAGCTGAGTGTCGAACCACACAGAATCATCATGAGATTCCTATCTGTCCATTGTGTATCAATATATTTCTGAAGAACGGAGAGAAGCGCCTCATCTTTTTCCGCCCAATAAGGCAACTCATCGATCACGAGAATCAACGGTTCCGTTCCCATTTTCCGCGTAATAAAATCAAAGACTGCTTCCTTAGTGGGAAAGGAAGCCTGTTCAAAAGCAGGGTCAAGAATCGAAACAACCTGTCCGGAGAACAATTCCAGATTTCTCTCTTTTCCTACTTTCGTTGCCGTGTAATAAATTGCCCTCTTGTCTTTGATAAATTCTGCTATCAAAGTAGACTTTCCGATGCGTCTCCTTCCATAGATCACCGTCATCCGGAATCCAGATCGACCGTATAACTCGTTTAAACTGGCTAGTTCTTTTTCCCTGGCTATAAACATTTTCTTCCTCCTCACGCTATTTTCTTTAATCATATCGCAATAATATTTTGTATTAAATATAATTTTATTAAAAGTCATTTTATTAAAACCATTTTGAACTAAATATAGCATGTCTGCAGATGCACTACAAGCATTTTTTTACTATGTTTTCCGTTCATTTTTCGATTGTATCTTCTTCCATTTTCTGCTATCATCAGCAAGGAGTTTTTAAGAAAGGAATTTTATCATGATAAAGAGCATCATTTTTGACATCGGCCGGGTTCTGATCGACTTTGACCCGGATACTTATATGAAAGGCTTCGGCTTTGAGCCGGAAAAGGAAGCTCTGCTTCGCGAGACCGTGTTCGGCGGTTCTCTCTGGCGTGACCTGGATCGCGGCCTTAAGCCCATCCCCCAGATCCGCGAGGAGCTGGCTTCCCTCGTCTCCCCGGAATACCGGGAGGAAGTTCTTTCCGTGTTCGACCACGCCAACGGCACCATCCGCAAAAGGGAGTACGCGATTCCCTGGATCCGCAAGCTGCAATCGGACGGTTTTGAGACCTATTATCTCTCCAATTATTCTCTGTGGCTGATTGAGCGGACACGGGATGCACTCGATTTCCTGCCGCTGATGCGTAATGGACTGTTTTCCTACGAGGTCGGCCTGCTGAAACCCGAACCGGAAATCTTCCGTGCCTTTCTCGAACGCTGCCCCGAGGTCATACCGGGCGAGTCCATCTTCTTTGATGATTCTGCACAGAATGTGAAAGCAGCCTGCGCACTCGGATTCCACGGCATCGTCTTTGAGAGCCAGACACAGGCTATGCGGGAAATGGAGGATGTTTGCAATGAATACTAAAGACATGCAGCCGGCCAGCCGACTGTTTTCGAACCACGATCTGCTGATTCTGATCCTGCCGCTCTTTCTGGAGCAGGCACTGGCGATCACGGTCGGTATGGCGGACACCATGATGGTATCCAACGCGGGCGAGGCCGCCGTCTCCGGCGTCTCGCTGGTCGATATGTTTAATAACCTGATTTTTGCTGTCCTGTCAGCGCTTGCGACCGGCGGCGCCGTGGTGACTTCCCAGTTCCTTGGAGCCAAAAAAAGAGAGCAGGCCTGCCACTCGGTCATGCAGCTGATCGTATCCGCCCTGCTGATCACGGTGGTTCTCTCTGCTCTCATCCTCGCCGCCAGGGTCGGCATCATCCGTCTGTTTTTCGGCAGCATCGAGGAGGATGTATTTGAGGCGGCGCTGCTGTACATGACGATCTCCGTATTTTCCTATCCGTTCCTCGCCGTGTACAATTCCACCGCCGCGATCTTCCGGGTCATGAACCGCACCAGTGTCACCCTGAAGGTATCCATCGTCATGAACCTGATCAATGTAGTCGGCAACGCCGTCGGCATCTTCATCCTGCACGCGGGCGTCGTCGGCGTCGCAGTGCCATCCCTGCTCTCCCGTGCGTTTGCAGCGATTGTCCTCTATGTCCTCCTGCACAACCCGGACCTGGAGATCCACATCGATCCAGGCAAGTTCCGTTTCGACGGCGGACTGATCCGCCGCATCTACTATATTGGCATCCCCAGCGGCATCGAAAACGGCATCTTTCAGCTCGGGCGCGTGATCGTCGTCAGCATCATCTCCGGGTTCGGCACCGTCCAGATCGCCGCCAACGGAGTCGCGAACAGTCTGGATTCCATGGGCTGCATCGGCGGACAGGCCATGAACCTGGCCATGATCGCCGTCATCGGCCGCTGCGTCGGCGCCGGAGACGAAAAACAGATCCGCTATTACACCAAAAAACTCATTCTGATCGCCTACGGCCTGACCTTGCTGTGCAGCGGATCGATCCTGGTATTTTTAAAACCAATCCTCACCCTCTATGGACTGAGCGCGGAGACCACATCTCTGGCATTCACCCTCGTCTGGATCCACGATGGCTTTGCCATCCTGCTGTGGCCGCTGGCCTTTACATTCCCAAATATGCTCCGCGCCTGCAACGACGTGAAATTCACCATGGGAATCTCCATCTTCTCCATGTTCGCTTTCCGCATCGTCCTAAGCGTCGTTCTCGGACAGCGGATGGGATACGGCGCCATCGGCGTCTGGATCGGCATGGTCGTGGACTGGATTTTCCGGATCACCTGCTTTCTGCTGCGCTACCGCCAGGGGGTCTGGCGGCGGCTGGCACATCTGGAGACGACGTAAGGATTTTCCACCTACCCAGACGCCATCCTATACAGACAAGCCGGAGGCGATATATGCCTCCGGCTCGTTTATGGAATAAGCCACGCAGGGAGGTTCGCGGCTCACATCCCCATTCATTTTTCACACAGTTCATCCACAGGAAAATCCATCGTATGCTCCAGAAAGGCCTCTCTGACATAGTCCAGGTTTTCTTCCTCAATTGCGCCAAACATCTGTCCGGCAGAGAAAACACCGCTTCCACCAACAACAACCACGTCTACGTCCATAGTCTCTTCTGCAGGCTCTGTTTCGATCTCGGCCTTCATCGCGTCCACATCTAATTACATAAACATTTTCTTCCGCCTATCCCCTCTTTCCCCTTTAAATCAGAAAATCAAATGCGTCCCCGGACTGTACATAGTGAACCGGTATGTTCCCGACCAGCCCCGGCAGATACTGCAACATATATTTCATACCTATTTCCTCAAAATTAAAGTGCCCAATGTTGTAAAGGATTTTAGCATGTCCGAGCTGCGAAGCATCCCGCACATAAGCGCTGACAGTCCAATCGATCAATTCCAGCGGAATGATTGCGTCAATCTCTTCTTCATCGACCTTCCGCAGTTTTTCTTCTTCCATCGGATCATGTTCACGGATATGCTCCCAGAGGAATATTTTAGAGACTTTCGTGTGCGGATCACCAACAATTCGAATTCCATTCAAGTTCAGCCGTTCTTTCAGGAATAGTCCCAGCTCGGCCGCATCTGTCTCCGGAATCAGATACAAGAGAGGCTTGCCTGCGAAACCGATCCGATACGGCTCCCACCCCAGTTCCTTCATAATACCGTAAAATATACCGTCCAGAGGCGGATTCACCGGGCTGCCTCCATGAATATGATCATGATCACGCCAGACCACAATACCGTTTTCCTCCAGCAGTTTCTTCTTCTCCTGAAAAATAACACTGTTCTCCAACCAATCCGTCCGATCTTCATGGTTCCAGAACAGCGGTTCATGTACAATAATCAGATTCGCGCCAAGCTCTGCTGCCCTGCGGATCACATTGACCGATGCAAAACAGGTCACCACAATGCCGGTACATTCCTGCTTCGGATCCCCAATTTTTACGACATCCGTTGTGGGATGACTCTCATCCATCGGCGGATGATAAGCAACCACCTTTTCGATTACTTCACTGATTTTCATAAAGCACCCCTTCCTGGTTTTTCCTGTAATTTCAGCGCCAAACATTTCTGTTCCTTAAAATAACTGTTTCTTACACCGTGCCTTCTCTCGCACACCAATTGCTGACAATAAGCAGACACACCAGCAGCACTGCGACCAGCCAGAGGTTCAAGTTCCAGCTCCCCAATACATCATGCACCAACCCCATCCCAATCGGGCCGAATGCGGCAATCAGATAGCCCACACTCTGGCTCATGCCAGAAAGGCGGATCGCGTCGTCGCCGCCCGAGGTACGGAAACCGATAAAAGCCATCGACATGGCAAAACCGCCGTTACAGCCAAAGCCAGCCAGCAGCGCCGCGAGAAGAAGCAGTGACGGACTCTCTGTCAGCGCCATCAGGATGATGCCAGCCAGAAAAATACCAATCAGGGTAAACGTGACCTTTCGCTGATCCCGGGTTCTTCCTGCCAGTGTCGGTATGAGGAACGAGGCCGGGATTCCCGTCAGGGAGAAGCAGGAAACATAATACCCGGCCGTCGTTGCGTCCAGCCCTTTAAACTGAAAAATGGTAGAAAGCCACGCGGAACAGCTGTAAAAAATCAATGCCTCAATCCCGAGGAACAGCGTCACCGACCAGACAATCGGACTTCTCCACAGGTTCTTTCCTTTTCCAGATGCCTCACTGGTCTTTATGCGGACACTGCGCACGGTAGACCATACTGCAATGGCCACAAGTGCCACCACCGCGTAGATGCAAAGCGTTTTCTGCCAGCCAAGTCCCACTCCATCAGCCAGCGGATAGTTGATGCCGGAGGCGATTGCCGAGGAAACCGCAAGTCCAGTGGAATTCAAGGCGGTCACAAACCCATATTTCTGCGGAAACTCACTTTTAATAATCGCCGGGACCAGTACATTCCCACATGCAATTCCGGAACCGATCAGTACCGTACCTGCATAAAGTCCCACCAGGCCTCCAAAGGAACGGGTAACAACGCCCACGGCGATCAGCACAAATCCAAGGGAAAGCGTCGGACTGGTTCCGAATCGGTTATTCATTTTTCCTACAAACGGCGAAATCGCCGCAAATGTAATCATTGGAAGAGTGGTCAGAAGGCCGGACGCTGTATCCGAAAGTGCCAGGTCTGCCTTTACCAGCTTCAGTACGGAACCCAGCCCCGTGATGGAAGGCCGCAGGCAGAAACCCACAATAATAATTGCTATTAAAACTCTGGTTTTTTTCTTATCTGTATCCATTTTTTCTGTCCTCGTTGTCTGTGCCTGCACACGCAGACCATGTTCAGAAACGGAACCTCGCAAAGCACCGTTCCAGTGTCACATCCATGCGGTCATGACCATATCCGGGCACGAATTCATACCCAATGTCCGTCACACCCAGTTTCTCCGCATGTTTCCGGAATTCTTTCACCTTTTCACAGCAGGAATCCTGATCGCCGCAGCAAAAATACAGAGAAGGCAGCTTTCCGGCTTTTGCCGCGTCATCAAAACGCTCAATCGTACACTCCATGGAATCCACATAATCGCGCACTGTTGGATAACGGGAGATCATGTTAATCTCTTTTAACGTAATCCCATAGGCCGGATCGCCGAATTCTGTCGGAAATTTTCTACGGTCCGCCATCGCTTCCTTTCGGAACTCCTCACCGCTGTAGTCCAGGTAAGGCCTTAAAAACTCCGACTCGCGGATCGTACTTCCCAGCACACCGACCTCGCCGAATTTCTCCGGCCGGTACAAGCCCAGCATCAGAGCCGCTGCGCCTCCCATGGAATAACCCGCCAGATAATTGTCCTCTGGCTTCTGCGAGGCTGGGAACATCTGATAAACATAGGGCATCAGTTCCTCAAATAAATAATCCGTAAATGGAAAGCCTGTGCCGAACTCCATATGATTCGCGAAGTCACTGTTCAATCCGTTCGGGATAACCACCATAACTTCCTTTCCCCGGAGCATCTGCTCCAGATGGGTACGATAGATAAAATCCTCAATATCGCCGGTTGCACCGTGCAGCAGCCACAATACCGGATATTTCTTCCCGTTGACGTAATAGTCCTCCGGCCGCTTTCCCATGCCCGGCTCCGGCAAAAGGATACCGACATGTGTATTCAGCATCAGTTTTCTACTGCGCTGCCTTAAAATAATCTGATTCATATTCCATCTCCATTCTGACAATATCGCAATCTGACAACAAACGCCCAGGTCTGTTTTTTGTCCAACTAATCCGTCTAAACGATTGATCGGACAAAGCAGCACCTGTCAGATCTGATAATAATCCAGGAAGCAGCCGATTTCCGCGTCAAAGAAATCTTCATAATGCCCAACCCCTTCCGCGATCTTAAAGAACATCCGGTCAGCCACGCCTAGCTCTTCCGCCCGCTTCTGCAGGCGAACGGTCGCCGGGTAAAAGAGATCCGCTGTACCGCAGGCCACGTAGATTTCCGGCAGCTCCCCTCTCACCGCAACCTCGGGGAATCGTTCCCACATGGCATCCGGGGAAGCAAGGAAATCACGGATGGTCGGATATTTCGTAATCACATTCAGCTCCTTCAGCTTCATACCTTCCTCCGCTCTGCCATATTCCGTAGGAAATGCCTTACGGTCTGCGAGAACAAGCTTCCGAAATTCCGTCGAATCCATGTCAATGTAATCCTTTAAAAAATCCGATTCCCGCAGCGAAGCACCCATCACGCCAAGGGCGGCGAATTTTTCCGGTCTCTGTAATCCAAGGGAAAAAGTGCCAAATCCGCCCATGGAAACACCTGCCAGATAATTGTCCTCCTTCGCGGAGGATACCGGGAATGTCGCATAAATAAACGGCATCAGTTCTTCAAAAAAGAACGCTGGAAAATTATATCCGGTACCGAACTGCTCATAATTACCAAAATCACTGTTCAGAGCAGACGGCAGAACAACCGCCATCCGATGTTTTCGCATCATCTCATCCAGATCTGCAGTAGCCAGAAATGAGCGGTGGTCACCGCAGGCTCCGTGCAGCAGCCAGACTGTCTTCAGCTTCTCCCCTTCCGCCGCTGGCTCATCGGGAAGTAAAACCGTCACATCAGTCGGCATAAACAAAATCCTGCTCATCAGTCTTATTGTCGCAATGTTCATATCATTTACCATTTCCTTTCTGATTCTGTCATAAATCCCGTCAGGGATTTGTGACCGTTACCATGCGTTTTTTATCAAAACTGTGTCTGCCAGCATTTCTCAGGGTTTAAAACGACGCGAAATCATTCGTAATATCAATCCCTTTCGGCAGATCCTGACTGATGTCTGTCCGACAATGTTCCCTGTAGACACACCCCGCCAGGAAAAGAGCGACTCCGGCAGCAAATGCCTGAAGCAGCAGAGTGATCGGCTCGCCCTCGGCTAGCATACTCCCGTTTGCAACCAGATAAGCTACCTCTCCGATAAGAAGCATGGTCATAATTCCGCCGAAAAGTCCGGAAAATTCCCGCATGGAAGTAACCGCCATACGAC
>JAJQGP010000165.1 GCA_021200475.1 Lachnospiraceae bacterium | reverse complement strand
ACACAAACTGGTGTTCCCTTTTTACTTTTTCCTACAAAAATTTTACGCTAACTTAACCCTCTTCTCATCATTCTGTCAAGATTTATTTTTGTTTAATATTTATCAATTTAGTTTTTTCTAAAATAAATTTGAAAGAGCTCCAATTTGCAAACGTCAATTATTTCCCCGTTTTTATTGACTTTTTCGGCATTTTCGCTATAATACAGATAATCAGTTTAGAAAAAACAAAATCATTTTTATTTAAGTTTTTTCTTCGGATAATATCCCATCCCGCGACAAAGGAGTACCTATATGCCGGATCGTTTCACACCAGCTCCGATTTCCCTGGAGGAGCAGCTGCCCATTTTTCAGGCTCTGAGTTCCGAATTCCGCCTGGAAATTCTCAACCATATTATCTCCAGAAATGGCATCAGCCTGAAGCAGCTCGCCAAAGAGCTCCTTGTTCCGTCAAGCACTCTTACCCCGCATATCCAGAAGCTTACGGCCTGCGGCCTGATCAGTGTCGAGGAAGAAGCCGCCTCGCACGGGACACAGAAATGCTGCTATCCCAAAATGTCGCATATTCTGGTCGATTTCGATATTATTTCCAACCGTCTGCCTCTTTACAAGGCAGAGATTCCGGTCGGCCAATATTCGGATTTCAATGTGGCTCCTACCTGCGGCCTCGCCACCACGAATTCTTTTCTGGGAATTCTGGACGAACCGAAGCTATTTACCCATCCGGAGAGCTGCAAAGCGGGCATCCTGTGGTTTACGACCGGATACATAGAATACATCCTGCCAAACTTCGCTATTGGAAATCCTGAAATCGAAAAAATCAAGCTTTCTTTTGAAATTTCCTCCGAAGCCCCCGGTACGGAAAATGACTGGCCCTCCCGCATCGTCTTCTCACTGAATGGCACCGAGCTGGGATCGTGGATTTCTCCCGGTGATTACGGAGACCGGCGCGGACGCCAGAACCCCGACTGGTGGTTTGATTTTCTGAATCAGTACGGACTTCTGAAAGTCCTGAGCATCACCACGACCGGCTGTTATATGGATGATGAAAAGATTTCATCTGTAACGATTGATGATCTGCGCCTCGACAGCCAGTCTATCATGAAATTCCGTTTTGAAGTGCCTGCGGGCACCCCCCCCTCTCCCACGGTCTGACCCTGTACGGGCAGGGCTTTGGAGATTATAATCAGCACATTCGCCTGGTGATTCAGTACCGCAAAAAACAGAAGGAAGGTGAATTTCATTGATCCATATTGATAATCTCAATGATGGACTGCCAATCTTTAAGGCTCTCGGTTCAGAAATCCGCATCAGGCTTATAAAGCTCCTGCTGGATAATAAGGAAATGAATATGAACGAGCTGGCTGCCAGTCTCGGCATCACAAACGGTGCCCTGACCAGCCACGTAAAGAAACTCGAGGAAAGCGGCATTGTCACAATTCTCAATGAGCATCCCGGCCACGGCAATCAGAAAATCTGCCGCGTATGTGTCGACAAAATCCTGATTGACATTCTGCCGGATGAAGAGGATGTTTCGACAAACAGCTACTCCGTCAACATACCGGTCGGGCACTACTATAACTATTCTGTATTTCCGACCTGTGGACTTTCTACGGAAAAAGGCCTGATCGGCGAAGTCGATGATCCCCGCTATTTTGCCCATCCCAGCCATGTAGATGCACAGATCCTCTGGCTTGGCAAGGGTTTTATTGATTACCGCATCCCGAACATGATGCCGCCGGGAAACAGGATGGATCAGTTCATTATTTCTTTCGAGATCGGAAGCGAAGCTCCCGGAACGAACAGCAACTGGCCTTCGGATATCACATTTTTCCTGAACCATACCAAACTCGGCACCTGGACAAGTCCCGGCGATTTTGGCGATGTACGTGGCATGTTCACTCCCAACTGGTGGTTCCCGAACTGGAACCAGTATGGAATGATGAAAATGATCGTGGTCAACCGCAAAGGCACCTTCATTGACGGCCTGAAAATATCCGACGTCACGGTCAGTAAGCTTGCGATTTCTCCGCAGGATAACATTTCCTTCCGTTTCCAGTCACAGGAGACAACGGCAAACGGCGGCGGTATTACTCTGTTTGGGTGGAAATTCGGAAACTACAACCAGGACATCCGGGTGCGGGTATGCTACAGTCCGTGCTAAATTAAGCAGAGAGATTTTCTCCCTGCTCGCCGCGTAGTTGCTGTGTACCAGTGGCACACGCTTTATTTCCATATACATCCCTGCACCTGTGAAAAACTCCCTTTCATTTCTGTAAAGGGAGTTTTTTACGATATTCATTTAGCTGCAAGCCGTTTATCCCGCAATGGATGGGCTTCCCCAAACCTTTCAGAGATGCGATTACCGATCCGATTTCACCAGACGGATCACATTCCAGGATGCCTTATGCAGCATGCTGGTCAGCTTCCCATCTTCCAGCGTTGTCTGTTCATTGGCCTGTTTTGGCGTGGCCTTCTCACAGCCAAAGCTGTTCTCTGCCTTCAGGTCACTGTTTTCCAGCACGATATGCTCCGCGAAACGATATCCCTCGAAGCTTCTGACATCCGTTGTAAGCACAACATCCTCTTCCAGGTTGCGGTTCACGGCAAAAATTGTCAGTTCGCCTTTCTCTTCATTATATACGCTCACGGATTCAATGTCTGTGATATCCGCATGATTCTTCGTATCGTGGTGCGGAACATCCATCACCGGCATCAGAGCCACACCGCGCCCGTATTTTGACGCGTGCATGAACGGATAGAAGATTGTCTGTCTCCAGGCTCCGCCGCCGTTCGCATCCGTCATGATCGGAGCGATGACATTGATCAGCTGCGCGAGGCAGGCTACCTTCACACGATCACTGTGGCGCAGCAGCACAATCAGCATCAGGCCGACCAGCAGTGCATCCTCGAAATTATAAATGTCCTCCAGCATTGGCGGAGCCACCTGCCACGGATGTTTTTCTGTGATCTCATTGTCCGCCGCATTTGAATGATACCATACATTCCACTCGTCAAAGCTGAGATACATATTCTTTTTACTTCTGGTCTTTGCTTTCACATAATCGCAGGTGGCAATTATTTCTTTGATAAAATAGTCCATGTCATCGGACTTCGCCAGAAAATCATTGCTGTCCCCGGAGCGATTGCCGTAATAGGTATGCAAGGAGAGATAATCCACATACTCATACGTATGCGTCAGCACCTGGTCCTCCCATACCGCGTAAGTCGGCATTGCGCGGTTGGAGCTGCCGCAGACTACAAATTCCACGGACGGGTCGATAATCTTCATCGCTTTTGCTGTCTCTGCCGCCAGCTTTCCATATTCATCCGCAGTCTTATGCCCGGTCTGCCATGGGCCGTCCATCTCATTGCCAAGGCACCAGGTCTTAAATCCATACGGCTCCTTCTGCCCGTGGCTGATGCGCAGATCACTGTACTTCGTGCCGCCCGGATGGTTGCAGTATTCCAGCAGGTTGCAGGCGTCCGCGATCCCTCTCGTACCAAGATTTACCGCCATCATCACCTCTGAGTTTGCAGCCTTCGCCCATTTGCTGAATTCGTGAAGCCCTACCTCATTTTTCTCCAGGCTCTTCCAGGCCAGCTCCAGCCGGTGCGGACGCTCCGATACCGGACCAACACTGTCCTCCCAGAAGAAATTGGAAACAAAATTGCCGCCCGGATAACGGACAATCGGTACATTCAGTTCTTTGACCAGATCAATCACATCCGTACGGAACCCGTCCGCGTTGGAAAGCGGATGCCCCGGCTGATAGATTCCATCATAGACCGCCCTTCCAAGATGCTCAATAAAGGAACCATAAATCCGGTCATCAATCTCAGAAATCTGAAATGCGCGGTCAAGTATCATTTTTGCATTTTTTGCCATTGTTTCTGCCTCCTGTTTTCTCCATTGCTCAGAACAGCAATGCGACCTTCTGCCTCCTGCCGTTCCAAGCAGCTGCTTTTTCTATGTTTCCTGTCCGTACGCCGCATATCCTCATCAGGACGCACTGCGCACAATTACTTTATGTGTCAGGGAAACGCTCTCTCCATTGCAGGAAATCTCCGCGGACAGCTCCACCTTCACATCCTCTTCCGGGTAGGTCACCGTACCATCCGTCGCTATCACATCCGGATCAGAGGATTCCCAGACAATCGTCGCGCCAAGCAGAGAAGTGGGAAGGTCCATATTCCCTTCTCTCATAACCGAAGGCGTCGAATTATCGACGGTTTCCTGCACCAGCTGCAGTACCATCTCTGTGTCATCCGTATCGATCTGACTGCCCCAGACACATTCATTGTTATCACCGATGGCCGTAAAGGTCATCACGGCATCTTCACTGTCGCATTCCTTATGCTGGCGGAAAAAGATTCCCTTAAAGGTTGCCCGGTCGTCCAGAGTCAGAGTCACATAATCATATCCGTTTCCGGAATCGGCTTTGCTCCAGGTACCGGTCACAGAACCTTCCACCGTCCCATCCTCATTTAAAGTGATATATGCGGTGTCCAGCATATCCGTACCTGATGTCGTACCGTGATTGATATATTCATAAGAACCTGTGACCTCAGAGTCTTCATAGTTCTCCGGCCTTTCTCCGATATACTCATAAACCGCGGTCACCGGCCAGAGGTCTTCATTCAGGAACTGCTGATGGACGCGCACCTCATGCGCTTCTGTGATCGGATCGGTATCAAAGCGCTGATGGTAAACCAGATAGCGGGAACCGTCCGTGTCAATCAGAGCTGAATTATGCCCGGCCGAACGTTTGCCGGTCTGACCGTAGAAGCAGTAATTGCCGATCAGCTTGATTCCATAGTTTTCGTTGTTTGAACCGCTGTCTGCCGAATTACCACCCTTCGCATCCAGATACGGACCGGTCAGATTTTCCGAGCGGAACAGGCGCATATTGTAGCCGCCCTCCGCTGTCAGGCTGCCATAAGTCTCATAGAGGTAATAATAACCGCTCTCGCTGTCATAGAGAATATACGGCCCCTCCCCCGACTGATGGTTCCCACCGGCAAGATGTGTGCCGAAATACCGGTCTACATAATTGCCGGATATCTCATCGGTCGAGTCCACGCCAGGGTAGATCGCTTTTCCTGTCTTCGGGTCGATCTCCAGCAGATAAAGACCGCCTGACCAGGAGCCATAGGACATATACAGCTTCTCCCCTGCCGCGTCAAAGAACAGGTTCGGGTCAATCGCATTCGGCGCATAGGTATGATCCCATCCTCCGTCAGAGGCAAACCAGTTGTCGCTGATCTCATCAATACCGCCATTCGCTGAACCGGCCTCAATGAGGGAGGACAGATTCAGATAGTCATTATCCCAGCTCGTATCGCGCGTACTGGTGCCATCTGTCTCGCCCGTCTTCGTGAAATCGGAGTAAACCAGCGTGTCTACATAAGAGTAGGTACCATCAATCGTCTGTGAAGCCAGGCAGACAATACAGGAACGCCGCCAGGTAGACGAAGTGCAGCAATACAGCAGGTATGTGCCTGTCGTACCGTCCTCGCACTCGTAATACGGATCCCAGATAATGTCCGGTGCCCAGATCGCATAGCTGCCGCCCGCGCAGTCGCCGTCATCATATCCAGCCCACTGGAATGGAATCGCAAAGGTTTCCTGTAAATTCCCGTAAAACGGAGCGTTCGTCACATCCGCGTAATCCGTCTGCAGCTGCGTCCACTGGATCATATTCTCCGACTTCGCGGACGCGATATGCGATCCCAGTATGTAGTAATTTCCATCATCCGCCGCAATCACCGACGGATCATGTACCGATACCCGTGTCAGCTCAGACCAGGAAATCGTCTCCTGCGCCGCTTCTTCTGCCTGAACAGAAAGGCTTCCGGCCACCATTGAGTACGCCAAAGCCGCCGCCGAACCGCGCAGAAAGCTTCTTCTTGTTATTTCTCGCGCCATTTTATAAAACCCCCTTCAAATCACTTTATTTCAAAGATCGGATAGCCCGTCTCCCTGTCCCATTCTACCTGCATCAGCATGGCGTGGCGGTTTGGATTGTACAGCGGGTCACCCACAATCTTTGTTTCTGTTCTGGCATGGTATACCATGATCGTATTGCCCTGCTCATCTGTAGTAAAACTATTATGCCCCGGACCATAGATACCCTTTTCCGGATTACTTTTGAGCACCGGATAGCGTTCCTTCTTCCAGGATCTCGGATCCAGCAGGTCCGCATCTTCATCCGCGCAAAGCAGTCCCATACAATACTCCGGCCCTGTTTCGGAAGCAGAATAGGTGAGGAAAATCTTTCCATCATGATGAATCACAGCAGGTCCTTCATTTACCCAGAATCCCACGCGCTCCCAGTCATAATCCGGCGAGGTCAGCAGCACCTGCACGGTCTCCAGGCTGCATGGAGAAGACATCTTCGCAATGTACAGATTTGAAATCTGTTTCCCGACGCCGACTTTTTCCGCCCATACGTAATAGTGCTGCCCTTTGTTCTCAAAAACTGTCGCGTCCAGCGAAAATGCCTCAAAAGAAAACGGATCATCCGCCGCGCGCTGCATTTTTCCTTTTTCTACCCATGTACCGGTGATCGGATCCTCATCCGTGCATTCCAGTATATAGGGGTGGATCGCCCAGATATCATCTTTATCCCCGCCCGCATAATAAATATACCATTTCCCGTCCAGATAATGGAGCTCCGGCGCCCAGATGTGGATGCTCATGATACCGCTCTCATGCTTTTTCCAGATCATCACCTCTTCGGCGTCTTTTAAACCTGCCAGGGTTTCCGCGTGGCGCAGCACAATTCCATCATAGGCCGGAATGGAAGCCGTGAAATAATAGGTTCCATCCGCATGGCGGTACACATACGGATCCGCCCTCTGAAGAATCCACGGCTCATTATAGGTCAGTTGCTCTGTTGATTTGCTCATATTTTACCTCCAGGTAAGATTCGCTTGTATAAACAATATATCAAAGTAAAGCGACCAGGGTCGAATACTATATTCTTCCATTATATGTGTTTTTCAAGGCAATGCAAGGGAAATTTTCATGAATAAATTCCGATGATTGCCTTGGTCCCGTTTCAGGCAAAGTGCATAAGGAAGCATCAACGCAGCCCTGCGCATCCAAAAAAGAAACCCGCATATTACAGATTTCTTTCCTGATTCCTATGGAATATAACACGGTTTCCTGCCCAGCTATCCATTAATCACCGTTGTCACTTGATAAAACTATCCCCTCAAGATTCACCGCCAACCTGAACAGATTATGATTCATCCTCTGCCAGCCATTCTTCCACCTGCTCAATACTGCTGTCAAGCACCTCAGCAATATATGAAAGTTCCGAACCCTTTTTACGCATATTTTTTGCTGCCTTCCTGGCTCTGCTTGCATCTCCCTGTGCTACGCCACGCTCTATTCCTTGTTCTATTCCTTGTTCCATTCCCCAGTTTATCAGTTTTTCAGCTGCTTCACACATGACTTTATGTCCTCCTTTTTCCCGTTTTAAAAACCGTATCCGCTCTGACAATGCACCCTGACTCATATCGTCCGGGTCTGCTGTTTTAAAGTATTTCATCATCTCCGCCACTTCAGAACCATCATCGACTTCGGCGTTGACATAAATAACATGACTTCCATCGTCATATGCCTTTGCGTCTTTCCCCAGCGTTTTCTTCACCCGGCTGACCGTCTCACCCGTTTCAAGCATGTCTGTCTCGCTAATGTAGATGATGTATACATCCGGCAGTTGGTCATAGGAAAGCCCTTTATCCAGGCTGCTCTTATCAAGCATTGAGCCGTAATATCGTGTGCGTCTCGCATGGTCCACCGTATCCCTGCGCTGCATTTCCACGTTCATAAGACGCCCGCTGCTGTCCTCTGCCAGAACATCCAGAACGGAATCCTTCGCCGTCAGGTTCAGAAGCCGATACTGCCCCTTTGACTGCACGACCTTTAAATCCTTCCGCCCCAGTATTTTGCGTAAGACATACTGACAGACTGGCGGATCCTCCAGAGCGATCGACACCAACGTATCGCTCAAAAGATTCGAACCTGCTATGCGATCAACCCCCTGTTGTATCGCATCCATTCTGCTATGCGATCAACCCCCTGTTGTATCGCATCCATTCTGCTATGCGATCAACCCCCTGTTGTATCGCATCCATTCTGCTCTGCCGTACTTTGTTCATAAATCCACCTCCGTAAACTAATAATAGTGTATCTGTATGACTTCCATAGTTTATCTTTGGTGTGATTTCATTATAGTAGAATATCCCCAGCCTCGCAAGCAGGGATTTCGGCGACGCCTCTTCCGGTTCTATAGAAGTTATACTATAAAAATAACGGCATTGAAAAAGAAATATCACGCTGAATTACTATTTTTCTTTCCAAATTTCAACATATTTCTTCATCCATAATACTGCTCCAGTATTTCCTCAATCGATGGCGCATGAATCTCTACATTGCTAATCGCATACGTTTCCAGCAATCGGATAGGGGGATGATTAGTCCCCCTTCCACACCACCTGGCATACCGTTCG
>JAJQGP010000014.1:21244-37823 GCA_021200475.1 Lachnospiraceae bacterium | reverse complement strand
GAAGTAACCGCCATACGATATTCCCAATCCGTCATGCGCTGACCAGAGGTGATGCGGCAAAACAGGCTCATCCCGCTGCCCATCAGCAAAAAGATTCCAATGGCCTGAATCAGCGTGACCGGCATCAGATAATTGCTGATCGTCCGCTGCGCCATAGAAAACAGATAGGCTCCCGTCTCCAGAAGAAACAACAATGTATAAGCTGTTTTTCGCAACAGCCACAGATTCTTTGAACCTTCCATTGTATAATAGGTTCCCTCGTATACACACTCCACGCGCGTTTTCATTGACCGCGGATCTACTACAATTTTCCGTGAAAAATCTTTAAAATACCGGTTCCGGAAGGAATGGTCTCCCCGCATCTTCTTACCTCCACCCTTGTTCTGCACAGATCTTTGATTCCGTACACCAAAACAATTTCACTATATTTCCAGAATATCCCGTAACTGCTCTCTTCGGTCACAGTTACGGGAAACACTTTTTATTTCAGAGTATCCTGATTGATCTCCCTTACTCTGCAGCAGGACACATAATGCCCTGGCAGAACCTCCTCCAGCTTCTGCGGCTGGCTGCAGGCGGGTGTCGCGTACTTACACCGCGCGGCGAACCGACATCCCGGCTTCGGGTCAACCGGCGATACGATCTCACCCTCCAGAATGGTTCTCTTCCGGTTCCTGTCAATCTCAGGAATTGGAATGACCGATAGCAGTGCTTTCGTATACGGGTGCAATGGCTTTAAGAACAGCTCCTTTGATTCACTCTTCTCCACTGCCTGCCCCAGATACATTACACAGATATCATCCGAAATATGACGCACCACGGACATATCATGTGTTACGAACATATAAGTAAGGCCATACTCATCCTGCAGATCACTCAGCAGATTCAGCACCTGCGCCTGAATGGACACGTCCAGTGCGGACACCGGCTCATCACAAACGATAAACTGCGGATCCATTGCCAGGGCACGTGCAATCCCGACGCGCTGCCTGCGGCCGCCATCCAGTTCATGCGGATAAGAATGCATCATACGTTTATCAATTCCGACCAGTTCTACCAGCTCATGGATGCGAACCTCCATCTGCGCACTGTCATAACGTTTTGTCATCTTCAGTGCCTCTTTGAGTGTCTGTTCCACTGTCATACGGGGATCCAGCGAAGAATAAGGATCCTGAAAAATGATTTGCATCTTCTGACGCAGCTCACTGATTTTTGCCGCGCTCACATGCGTGATATCTTCTCCGTCAAAGTAAATGCTGCCTCCGGTACTCTCGTGCAGGTGGATGATTGTCCTGCCCAATGTGGATTTTCCGCAGCCGGATTCTCCTACTACGCCAAGTGTCTTTCCTTTTTCAATCGTAAAGGACACATCGTCTACTGCGTGGAGGACGCCGTGTGGTGTCTTAAAATATTTTTTCAGATTCTTTATTTCGATCAATGCAGACATAGCTTTTCCTCATGCTTTCCATCCTGCCGCCCACGCGGCACTTCTTGTTATATGTCATGCCTCAGGCTTTTTCCGGCAGGCTGCCCGCTTTCAGGCATCTGCACAGATGGCCGCCTCCAATATCACAAAGGGGAACCCCATTCTCATCCTTGCAGTGTTCATCCGCGTATTTGCAGCGCGGAGAGAACACACACCCCTTCGGCAAATCGGTCGGATCCGGCGGCATCCCGTCAATGCTGTGCAGCCTCTCCACATCCCCCGTCAGCTTCGGTATGGAACCAAACAGTCCCTTTGTATAAGGATGCGCCTTATTCGCGAACACCTGCTCCGCAGTCCCATACTCCAGAATATGTCCCGCATAGACCACAGCCACCTGGTCACAGGTCTCAGCAACAATCCCAAAGTCATGTGTAATCAGAATCATCGCCATTTTGTATTCCTTTTGCAGATTTTGAATCAACTCCAGTACCTGTGCCTGGATTGTCACATCCAGCGCGGTAGTCGGCTCATCTGCAATCAGAAGTTCCGGATTGCAGGCAAGCGCAATGGCAATAACAACTCTCTGCTTCATTCCACCGGAAAACTGATGCGGATACTCCACATAACGGTCTCCGGGGATTCCGACCATTTCGAGCATCTTCTTTGCTTCTTTGACGGATTCTGCTTTCGAAAGTCCTTTATGGAGACGAATTGCTTCTGATATCTGCTTTCCGACGGAAAGCACCGGATTCAGTGCCGTCATCGGGTCCTGGAAAATCATGGAGATTTTCGCGCCGCGGATTTTCCGCATCTCCGCCTCTGAAGCTTTCAGCAGATCCTTCCCCTCAAAAATCACCTCACCGCCAGGAACCTTTGCGGGCGGATCCGGAAGAATCCCGAGAATCGCGCGGGCGATACTGGTTTTCCCTGCGCCTGTCTCACCGACCAGTCCCAGGGTTTCTCCCGGTTTTAAAGAAAAGGTGACCCCGTTCACTGCTTTTACGGTCTCAAGATTAGAGGAATATTCTACATACAGGTCTTTTATTTCCAAAATTGTGTTCTCACTCATCGTCTCATCCCTCCATCAGTCACGCAACTTCGGGTCAAGGGCGTCGCGCAGGCCGTCGCCCACCAGGTTAAACGCAAGCGCCGCAATGATAATAAAGATGCCCGGCGCGATTACCAGATGCGGGTAGTACCGGATATAAGCTTTGCCGTCTGACAAAAGCGCGCCCCACTCCGGTGTCGGCGGCTGGATGCCAAGACCCAGATAGCTCAGGCTTGCGGACTCAATAATCTTTCCGCTCAGGCCGCCGGTAAAGGAAATGATCACCTGCGGAATAATGTTCGGCAGGATATGCCGGATAATCAGTCTGGCGCCACTGCAGTCAATCGCTCTTCCCGCTTCAATAAATTCCTGATTTCGTATCTGCAATATCAGTGAACGAACGATTCGACCAACAGACGGAATCGTACTGATCGACAGCGCGATCGTCGTTGCGAGGAAGCCGCTGCCCAGAGACTGAGATACCACGATTGCCAGCAGGGTCGCCGGAATCGCCTGCAGGATATCGCAGAGACGCATGAGTACATCACTTAAAAGTCCCTCAAAATATCCGGCAATTGCGCCAAGCAGAATTCCGCCCAGAATTCCGATCCCCTGTGAAACAAAAGCAATTGCGATTGAATACCTGGCACCATAGAAAATTCGTGACATCAGGTCGCGTCCAATGTTATCCGTACCAAACGGATGAGCCAGCGACGGCCCCTGATTCGCGTTCAGCGGGTCCACCGCCGCGTAATCATAAGGAGAAATAATTGGAGCAAGGATGGCGATCAGAACCAGGATGACAATTACAACCAGCGATATCACGGTTGCTTTATTCCGCGTCATCCGATACCAGCCCTCCCGGAAGGATTTGATTCTCGCTTCTCTGGCCTGCTGTTTAAACAGCTTCCGATCTGCTTCGGATACAGTTTTCGTCTGATCTGCCATGTTCAGCCCACCTCCTTATTCTTTTTCGAGGAGCTCTTGATATACTGAGATTTGATTCTCGGATCAATAAAGGAGTACGCGATATCCACCAGCAGCATGATAATACTAAACAGAATAGAAAGAATCACAACGCCGCCACGCACAACCGGGTAGTCGCGGTTACCGATCGCGTTGACCATATACTGGCCAATGCCCGGGATAGAAAACACATTCTCAATAATCACCGTTCCGCCAAGCGCCGCACCCAGCGACCCTCCGATACCTGTGATCAGCGGAATCAACGTGTTCGGAAGTGCGTGGCCATAACGAATGGTACGCTCCGGAAGCCCCTTGGCCCGGGCTGTCACTACATAGTCCGAACGAATCTGCTCCAGCATATAGGTTCGGGTATAGCGAACCTCATTTGCCATACCTGCGAGCGCCGCGCAGAAGCAGGGCATGATATATGACATCCAGCTGTCTGTTCCGAACGCCGGAAGCCAGCCAAGATTGTAGGAAAACAGGAGAATCAGCATGTAAGCCAGCCAGAAATTCGGAATGGAAATTCCGATCATGGCAGCAACTACGCTGACACGATCCTGCCATTTGTTGTGGTGTACCGCAGCCGTCACACCAAGCGGAATCCCGATAATGATCTGCATCAGGCAGGAAATCACCGCGATAATCGCAGTCTGCGGAAGACGCTCCATCAGGCTTTTCGAAACGGAAACACCGTTTGCATAAGACGTCCCCAGGTCAAACTCAAGAAATGTCTGTTTCAGGAAGCTCCCCAGCTGCACAATATAGGGCTCGTTCAGGCCCATGGACTCGCGCAGTGCCTCGATATCCTGCTGGGTAGCGCTCGTACCGAGGATAATTGCGGCCGGATCCCCGGGAACGAAGTACATGATCGTAAAGATCAGAATCGCCACTCCGAGAATAACGGGGATCAGCCAAAGAATGCGCTTTATAAGGTACTTACCCATATGTTTTTCCTCTCTTATAATACCCGCAGGCCACGTCATTGCGCGACAGCGCAATTCTGAATGGCGTAGCTCTCCGGTTTTTCAAAAACCGCCTACCCGGAATACCAGATGCCGGGCAGGCGGCAGTTATACCCTCAAAGCATAAAGTTTTGCGTCAGTCAGCCAGCACCGTGCACTTCCCGTAAATCAGAGAGTAATTTCTGTCAACCGAGATTTCCGTCACCTCATCGTCCGTAAGCACATAGCTGTACTGATAGAACATCGGATATACATAATCCATCTCATCCACATAAGTCAGCAGATCCGTTACCGTTTCCGTGCTGTAGGTCGTCGCGGCATTCGCTGTCTCAAACAGAGTCTGCAGCGTATCGTCCGTCACAAACACTCCGTTGGCTCCTGTCGTATATCCATTGATATCCAGCAGGCCCATGCGCCCCGGTGTGTTCAGGCCCTGTGTGCAGTCGAGGAACATATCCCAATCTGTCTCGGAGTTCTTTGTCGTCGTGAACAGGCCGGATTCATAAGTAGTGATATTCACTGTAATGCCGATCACCGCGAGATACGCCTGTACCAGAGACGCTACCTGTGCGTAATTGCTCTCCGTATTAATCATCAGTTCCAGTGTAATATCGCCGTCTGAATATCCCGCCTCCTCAAGAAGCTCCTTAGCCTTGTCCGCGTCATAGCCATAAGCCGGCGCCTCGTCCAGAGATTCATCATAATCCGCGTAATACGGGGAGGAGTTCGTTGTCGCTGTCACAGCGTCCGTACCGAACACGTTTGTCACGATCGCGTCCATGTCAATCGCATAGCTGATCGCCTGTCGCACATTGACATCCGCGCAGGGACTGTTCTCTCCGCAGTTGAATGCCATAAAGTAAAGCAGCGGATTCAGCAGGGTCTCTACATTATAACCATCCTTCGGCGTACGGTCGTCATTGAGGAAGTTGCCAAGATCCGTCGTCGTAATGCCAACCGGCACCGCGTCCACATCGCCCATCTCAAGAGCCAGCGCAAGCTGTGTCGTATCCGTGATCACTTTAAATGTCACACTCTCGATGCTGCCAGTCGTAGCGGAAGTCGAAATCAGAGAGTCATCGGTCTGCCAGTATTCCCCGCGCAGAGAAATCTTCGCTTCTGAACCGGATGTATAGGAATCCAGCTGGTAAGGGCCGGTACCGATCGGATTGGTCACAAAGCCGTCCGAGCTGGCGTTATAAGATTCCTCTGAAACGATAAACACTGTCTTCAGCAGCATATCCAGCGCAACCGCGCTCTCATCCTGTACATACATCAACAGCGTGTAATCATCCTCTTGGTCAAAATGATCCAGATATTTAGTCGCCCAGGAAAGCGCGCCCTGTTCAATCGCCTGATCAAAGGAGAAGATGACATCCGACGCGGTGATATGATTGCCAATCGAGTCATAGATATAATCATAAAGCTCAATGCGGTAGCACATGTCGCCTTCCGCTTCCACGCTCTTCGCCAGAACCATCTCTCTCTCGCCGTCAACAGTCAACATCGCCAGCGGTTCAAAAATTGTAAAATACATGATCTGCTGTCTCGCAGCCTGCGCCATTGTCCACGGTCCAAAAGTCTCCGGATCTACCTGAAGGCCGACTGTAATGCTGTCCGCAAGCTCTTCCTCAGCCATGACAAACGATCCGCCCAGGATGCCTGAGAATGCGACGCCGGCCACTCCCGCTGCGGAACCCTTTAAAAAGTCTCTTCTGGATATTACTCTGCTCATGTTGTTTCCTCCTTGTTTTCTGAAAAATCATATCATTTTCGTTCTGATACAATTCTGTGAGTTTCCGGATATATTGTTTCTAATATATCCCATTTTTAGATACTTTTGTTTTTGTTTTTAGATACTTTTGTTCCTCCGTAATGTATCTAAAATGTATCTTGTTCAAAGAATACTCTTTCTGCTTCGGTTTGTCAATAATGCATAATTCACAAGTTTCTTGTATCTTTTTTGTCTATTATACCTAATTTACTTTTTTGTATTTTTCAGATATTATTATGAAAAGTTCTTTTATTAAAATACTTTTATTTTCCTTATAAGTATTTTCAAAATGTTCTTATTTGTATTTTAACAGATGAAATATTGATTTTTTCCCGGTCTTTCCGTATAATGGAAAGAAAAGACAGGATCTGTTCAGCAGGAAAGGAGGTTCTTCGGCCGATATGAAGCATTCTGCATTGAAATACAAAAGCATCTATGAGACCCTGCGCACCGAAATTTTAAACGACAAATACAAAGAGAACGGGATGTTCCCGACCGAGGGAGAACTCATGGAACGATTTGGAGCCAGCCGCACGACTATCCGGAATGCGCTGAATCTCCTGCGAGAGGAGGAACTGATCGAGTCCCGGCGCGGATTCGGCACGGTGGTAAAGCAGGCCAGCCCGTCCAGCTTTATCCAGTCCTCCAGCATGACTTACATCGAAAATGCGTTCTTTCATTATAATTTAGACGCTCCGGCAGAGGAAAAGGTATCTGAGGCAATCATAGACATCATCCCGGTTAACCAGATGGCAGCGGCAGCTCTTGAGATTCCAGCAGGAACCAGCGTCTACCGGATCCGCTGGCTGCAGTCCGTCAACAATATTACCTGCAAATATATGACCAACATCATCCGCGCCGACCTGGTTCCGGATCTGGAAAAACGCCTGAACAACTCCTTTCCCCTGTACCGTTTTTTGCGCGAGGAATACGGGCTAAACTTTACCAACGCCAAAGAAGACGTGGAGCCGATCCGTGCCAACTTCGTCGAGGCACGGTTTCTGGATGTCGAGGTTGGAAAACCGCTCTTTAAGCTGTACCGTACCTCTTACGAAGACACCAATCCAATCGAATACAGCATCACCGTAATCAACCCGGACATTTACAACCTGTCCCTGTCCATCCGACCTCAGACGATGTCGCCCGGAAGATAAAAAAGAGAGAAGGTTAGCCTTTTATGAAGAATTCCATTCCAAAATATCAGCAAATCCATGAGGCACTTAGAAGTGACATCATGAATCATGTATACGAAGAAAATGCTGTTTTTCCAACCGAAAAAGAACTGATGGAGACCTACGGTGCCAGCCGCACCACCATCCGCAACGCACTGGAATCTCTGCGAAAAGATGGACTAATCGAATCCCGGCGCGGGGTCGGCACCATTGTCACCACCCCCAGGCAGCCTGAAATCCTTCAGTCCGAACGAATGACCGATATCGTCGGAGCCATGTTCCATTATACGATGGCGGAGCCCGGGGAAGAAACCGCCACCGAACCGCTGGTCGATATCGTCCCGGTCGCCGCCGCCACCGCAGCCGCCCTCAGGCTCCCTGTCGGCACGGAAGTATACCGTATCCGATGGTTGCTTTCCGTCGGCGGTGTCGCCTGCCGTTACATGATTAACTTTCTCCCGATGAACCTGACCCCGGATCTGGACAAACGCATCCGCCCGCAGTTTCCTCTGTATCCATTTTTACTGGAGGAATACGGTCTTGAATTCACCAGTGCCACCGAAGAGGTAAAACCGATCGCGGCCAACTTCATGGAAGCCCGGTTTCTGGATGTCGAAGAAGGCAAACCCTTATACAAAATCATGCACACCGCTTACCGTGGAAAAGACCCGCTGGAATACAGCATCACAATCGCCAACCCAGATATTTTCCAACTGACACTGGATATCCGGAGGAAGGAATGACAAAAGCCTTTCGGACAGCAATTCCGCACCGCTTTCCCATCTCGCCGCAAAGGATATATGAAACCATATGATATCGAGAAAGAACTGAACAATCATTTCTTCAGAAAGGGCACAGGATAATTATGAAAGAAAAAGAAACAGAAGCAACCACCAGACAGACACAGAAAAGCAATCAGAAAAACAGCTCCCGTTCCCCGCAAAACCTCACAAAATACCGCAGCCTTCTCCTGCCGCTGCTGATCATTATCATCTATACCATCTATCAGTTTGTGGGAGGCGGCGCCGCGGCGGATTTTGCCTGGTCAGAGACGTCTGTGACCGTGATCTGCCCGGATGAAACGGAATTCACCATTGATTACGCGGACGTTACCTCACTGGAGCTCTGCACCGACGCAAACTACGGCACCTGTATCTCCGGAAATGATTCCGGCAGCGCATATTACGGTACCTGGGAAAACGACCTGTGGGGCACCTACAGTCTGTGCGTAACTCAGTCCATCGGAAATTGCATCGTTATGCAAACCGATGACGCCACGTTCGTCATCAACTACGAATCCGAAGAAATCACCTCTGCCCTCTTCGAAGAGATTCAAAAATACTGTGATGCCGCGACCGTTCAGGCCGCGGCGTTTTTTCACACAGGCTATATTAGTCGCTATATTAGTTATTGTTAATTGTTTCATAAAAGTATTGACAGATGTGTCCTTTCCTGTTATTATTTCAGTCATAAACTCCAGGCAGGATAACCATCCATTCTGAGTGTTACATGAGTTTTCACAACTGTTCAAAAGGATCGTATCGACTCATTTCAGGCATCACCTGCCGGATATTCCAAAAGATACAAAAAAGTTAAAAATGCAGATTATCGTGCATCTGCCTTGATTTTTATGCGCATAATGTGTATAATATATTTATAAGGAGAAAACAGTAATGCGAGCAAGAGAAATAGAGAAAATTCTTCTGCAAAATGGCTGGTATGTAAAAAACCAAAAAGGTTCTCACCGAATGTACATTCACCCAGCCAGGCCAGGAAAGATTACCGTTCCTGTTCACGGCCGAGATCTTGACAGATAGACCGCTGATTCTATCCTTAAACAGGCGGGAATAAAATAAGTTCCCGTTTAAAAGCTATTCATTTTGGAGGTGTTTTTTATGAAGCTTGTTTATCCTGCTATATTCACACCATGCAAAGATAGTTCCGGCTATACCGTAGAAGTTCCTGATCTGCCCGGATGCGTGACAGAAGGGCGTTCCCTGGCCGAAGCAATCGAAATGGGAACCGATGCTGCAAGCGGCTGGATCCTTGATGAAATGGAAGACGGAAATGATTACCCGGCTCCCAGCGATTACAAAGCTATTCCTTGTTCTGAAGAAAGCTTCGTGAATCTTCTTGTACTTGATATGGATACCTACGCAGAAAAATACGGCTCTAAATCCGTGCGCAAAAACATTACCATTCCTGCATGGCTTAATACCTATGGCGAACGGAATGGCATCAATTTTTCAAAAGTCCTTCAGGACGCTCTCCTGGCAGCGGCGCAAAAAAACTGATTATGCCGGCCGCGAGCGGCAAAGCCGCTGATTTCCAGCCGCGGCCGCGCGCATACAGAAAACAGCCCCGTCAGATAACGGGGCTATCCTATATTCTCCTCAATCCCGCAACTCCAGCCCGCCGCTCACCGCGATCGTCTGTCCGGTGATATAAGAGCTCTCTTCGCTGGCAAGGAAACAGATCAGTTCTCCTAAGTCATCCGGAGTCCCCAGCCTGCCCATCGGAATGCGGTCCAGCATTTTGGAAGGATCCACATCACCCGGGTTGACTCCTTCGATACGCGGGATGGCTCCCTTGGAAATGCAGTTGACTGTAATCCCGTCCTTAGTCAGGCGGGCAGCAGCGTTGAGCGTCAGAGAATGCACCGCGCCCTTGGCCACCGCATTCTCGAAGCTCTCGTGAACGCCTCCCTGTGTTCCTTCTACGGTCGTCATAAAGATGACTCTTGGGGCACGGCTCCGTCTCAGGAAAGGGAGTGCGGCGTGCAGCATTCCATAAGCTCCGCCCACCAGATGTTCGATGCTGTGCATCAAATCAGATGGTGCGACTTCTTCCATCGGTACATCGCGCCCGGTCGCTCCGGTATTCGCGATCAGCACATCCACGGAGCCAAATTCCCGGTCAATCCGCTCATAAGTAGACGAATCTTCCTCGGCAGGCCCGCTCTCTAAGGCGCCCACTGCGATGCAGCGCCCCGGCAGCTGCATACCATTGATCTCATCGACCAGCTTCTGCGCACGCTCCGCCATATGTGTCATCATAATTACATTCATCCCGCCGGCGCAGAACAGCTTTACCGCCGCCACTCCATCGCCTGCCGTGGCACCCGCGAACACGCAGGTGCGGCCTTTTAATGTCTGCATCGTTTGTCACCCTTCCTACAGAAACCGTCCCGGCTTCCCGAGCCATGCATCCAGATAATCAAAGACGACCTTTTCCGTATCACCGAATTCTGTTCTTCCCTCATTGTCAAAATTATGGCCTGCGCCTTCCATAAAGGCGATGGATTTATCCTCACTGGCCGCGTTGCAATAGACGGCCTCAGAAGCAAGAAATTCATATCCTCCTGTCATGCCCATGACCAGCAACGGTACTTTGATATGGCGGATATTGCCCGGTGTGCAGCTGTAGGTATTTTCGTAGAGGATGCCTTCTGCGCCGTCCTCCCGCACACAATAATCTGCTCCTGCCATCACCGCGCGATTTGTCAGATAAGAGCGTACCGTATCCATGATGCATGCTTGAATGGAAGGTGTCATGGAACGTCCTCCCAGCGGGCGCCGCAGACTGCGGATCACTTCGCAGGTAGCACTCCCATCCTGATGAAGCAGCGTATATTTCTGCTTTGTGTGGGAAAACAGACGCAGGTCTTCCGGAAACAGCTTGTTGCAGGGCTTGATCTGGACAGCCGCAGTGACATTAAACGGCTCATCATCCACATAATTTCCTTTTCCGCTCTCAATGGCTTCCAGGCGTTCGAGTACCCGCCGGATAATCGCATTATTCCGTTCCGCCTGCGCGGCAAAAAACTTTTTCAGAAAGCTCTCGCTGTAGGTGGAACCCTCCGGGTCATAGCCATTCGCCGGGTTAAAAACGTCCAGCTCCGGATCCAGCTTCATGCCGTTGCCTTCCTCGATCACTGCCGGGTCAATGCTAAACAGAGTCATCGCGCCATTGCCCCAATTGGAATCCAGTGTCATAATGCCGTCCGCGGCAGGCAATTTTTCAGTAATGGAGCATTTAATCAGATAATTGTCTCTCTGAAACAGTTCGGGGCCGTTTTCTGCGGCGGCCTGATAAGCGCTCATCAGAGTCGCGCCGCCGCTGTGTCCCATCAAAATCACCTTTTCAATACCCGGATACGCACGCATAAATTCCACAGCTTCCCGGATATCCAGCATTTTCGCATCCAGTGTCACGTGGGCATCGCTTACCTGCCCGCATAGCACACGGTAACCTCTCTTTGCCAGCTCGCCGCCCAGATGGATCAGACTGTAATCGTCATCCGAATGGATCGCGATGATGCCGATCCGGCTTTTTTCCGTCGATACTACTGGTTCGTAAAGCATGCAGTGCATCCCTTTCATGATAAAGCCCAAATGCACATAAATATCTCGAATCAACAGGCCATCCGAACGATATCCGCCGGTAGTACCGGTTATTTGTTTTGTATTAGAGTCATATTGCAGCATAGAATCCTCCCGTATCAAGTCATATCGTAACCGTTCCGTACCTTCACAGTTACGGGGGAAAAGTTATAAATTCATTTTGTCGTCTCAATTGTACACAGCTTTCAGCAGATTTTAAATCCGCCCGCCGGCTCTGCCTCTTTGCTTTCTTCTTCCCTGTAGGGAATCTTCCTCTCCAGAGCACAGATTCCCAGGCTCGCTCCCGCAGAAAACAGCAGGCACAAAGCACAGCGAAATTCTGCCATCGCCGCAGCGTCCAGATGCAGCAGCAGATAAACAACTGTCAGGAAAAATGCCGCAAACAGTCCCGCTGCAGCGGTCACGGCAGAGCGCCGGATGGAAGCACTGGTTGTACGATACTCATAAATGGTCAGCTTACGCGGCGCTGTCAGATAATTGACCAGCGTGCACAAAATCCAGAACAGTCCCACCAGGGAAACCACCTCCGCAGCGGTCACGTAAACGGTGGTATTACTGCCCACACTTTCCAGCGCTCCCGCTACAAACAGGGCTACGGCAGCCGCAAACAGAAGGATATAAGCCGCGCGCAGCCCGATTCTCTGGCGATCGGACAGATCCTGTATGCGATAAGTATCTGTATACACATGCTCAATCTTCGTCTTTCCGTTGGGCAGTACCTTCTGCACCTCTGTGTAGCCTTCAAAATAGCTGTGGTATTTGCGGCTGTGGAAATCCAGGGTTTTTCCATCCGGCTTTTTAATGCCGGATTCCTTTTTCCCGCCATAAAACACCATGTTTTCGCTCATACAGGATCCTTCCTTTCTTTCATTATCTAATTTATCTCACGTACCCTGCAGCATGACACAAAATGCCCAGGCTCGACTTCCTCCAGCTTCTGCGGCTGATGGCAGGCCTCCGTCGCGTATGGACAGCGGGCCGCAAAACGGCAGCCGGGCTTCGGATTGATCGGGGAGGTAATCTCGCCGGTCAGCTGGATCCGCTGCATCGGATGATCCAGATCCGCTGACGGAATCGCCGAAAGCAATGCTTTCGTGTACGGATGCAGCGTTTCACGGAACAGATCGTCCGCGGAAGCTTTTTCCACCAGCTGCCCCAGGTACATCACGCAGATGTTCGTAGAAATATGCCGCACAACAGACAGGTCATGTGTGATAAACATATAGGCCATCCCCATCTGCTCCTGCAGATCCATCAGCAGGTTCAGCACCTGTGCCTGGATCGAGACGTCCAGCGCGGACACCGGCTCATCACAGACGATGAATTCCGGATTCAGCGCCAGGGCGCGCGCGATGCCGACACGCTGCCTGCGGCCTCCGTCCAGCTCATGCGGATAGCTCGCCCGCAGCCGCTGGTCAATGCCTACCAGATCCATCAGGCGGTTCGTTTCCTCCTCCAGCTGCGACTTCTGAAAACGTCCGGAATATTGCAGCGGCTCCCGCACCGTTTCCTCAATCGTCATACGGGGATTCAGAGAGGAGTAGGGATCCTGAAAGATAATCTGCATCTTTTCCCGAACCTTCTTCAGCTTCTTTCCCTGCACATGAGTGATATCCTCACCGTTTAACAGCACCTGGCCGTCCGTCGCCTCATGAAGACGGATGACCGCTCTGCCCAGAGTAGATTTTCCGCAGCCGGACTCTCCTACCACTCCCAGGGTCTCTCCCTTTGAGATCGTGAAGGACACATCGTCTACGGCGTGATTCATCCCGGCGGGAACCTTAAAATATTTCTTCAGATTTTTGACTTCAATCAGATTTCCCATGCCTTACACCTCCGATTCTCTCTGGCAGCAGCGTACGAAATGACCCGGTGCGATTTCTTTCAGTACAGGATGTGCCTTACAGCCCTCCTGCGCATATTTACAGCGGGGCGCGAACGCACAGCCTTCCGGAAGATCTGTGGGGTCTGGCGGCATTCCCGCGATCGGTTCCAGGCGTGAGGTGCGCACATGAATATCCGGAAGAGAATGAAACAGTCCGATCGTATACGGATGCGTCGGATGCCGGAAGATCGCTTCCTTCGTACCATATTCCACCAGTTCACCGGCGTAAATCACCGCCACCTTGTCACATGTCTCCGCCACGACACCCAGATCATGTGTGATCAGGATCATGGAAGTCTGATATTTTTCACGCAGCTCACGGATCAGATCCAGCACCTGCGCCTGGATTGTCACATCCAGTGCGGTCGTCGGCTCGTCTGCCAGAAGCAGTGCCGGATCGCAGGCCAGCGCCATAGCGATTACCACACGCTGCTTCATTCCGCCGGAAAACTGATGCGGGTATTCTGTATAGCGCTCTCTTGGGATGTTTACCATCTCCAGCATATCCTGTGCACGCTTCACCAGTTCCTGTTTGCTGACTCCTTTATTATGAAGCTCCAGCACCTCCAGGATCTGATCACCGACTGTCATCAGGGGATTCAGTGCTGTCATGGGATCCTGGAAGATCATGGCGATTTTATCGCCGCGAACCTTCAGCATTTCTTCCTCCGACAGCTCCATCAGGTTCACACCCTCCAGTTCGATCGTCCCGCCCTTAAAGATCGCGGGAGGATCGGGAAGAATCCGCAGGATCGACCGCGCGATCGTCGTTTTGCCCGCGCCAGTCTCGCCTACCAGTCCCAGCGCCTCACCCTTTTCCATATCAAAGGAAACACCGTTTACCGCATGGACAATCTTTTTTCCGGAGGTATATACAACTTCTATATCTTTTACCGAGAGGAATGTCCGCTCTTTCTGTTCTGTCATGACAAATTCCTCCTTTATCAGCTTCTGAGCTTCGGATCCAGCGCATCGCGGAGACCGTCGCCCAACAGGTTAATAGCCAGCACCGTCAGAGCGATGATCAGGCCGGGGAACAGAATAATATGAGGATAATAGAGGATATCCGCTTTGCCGTCTGCGAGCATGGCGCCCCACTCCGGCGTCGGCGGCTGGATGCCAAGACCGATGTAAGAGAGCGTCGCCGCCATCGTAATCGTCTGACCTATCGTCATCGTCGCTGTGACAATCGTCGGAGCAATGACATTCGGCAGCAGATGCTTAAACATAATCTTGCTCTTCGGGCAATTGATTGATTCCGCCGCCTCCAGATATTCCTTATTCCTCTCACGCAGAATCTGCGCACGCTGCATCCGTACATTGCCGGGAACACTTCCGATTGCCAGCGCAATAATTGTATTGGTAAAACCGCTTCCCAGCGCCGCGGAAATCAGCAGACACAAAAGCATGCTCGGAATCGCGGACCAGATATCCATCAGACGCATGATAACCGTCTCGACAATTCCGCCGAAATAACCCGCCAAGGATCCCAGAAGGACGCCGACCACACTTCCCAGAAGAGCCGTCAGAATCCCCAGCGCCAGAGAATAACGTCCGCCGACCATCAGACGGGTCAGAATATCACGCCCGAGCGCATCTGTCCCAAACGGATGCGCGAGGCTCGGAAGCGCTTTGATGTTCATCAGGTCAAATTGATCATAAGTATAAGGTGAGAGGAACGGTCCGATCAGGCAAAACAGGACAATAACGACAAACAGGATGGCGCCCAGCTTCGCGCTGGGGGCTTTTACCGTGCGCTCAAGTGTCTCTGCCAGCATGGATTTTTTCTTTATTTTTTCAGGTTTTGCCACAGCTTCCTTTGCAGCCATCTGCTCATTCCTCCTTCCCTTTCTTCTTCCCGGCCAGCTTGCCGGAAGAGGAATACTGCGCCTTGATCCGGGGATCGACAAATGCGTAAGCCAGATCCACCACCAGCATGGCAATGGATGTAAACAGCGCGAAGAATACCACGCAGCCCCGCACAATCGGATAGTCTCGGGAATTAATGCCGGTCAGCATGTAAAGTCCGACGCCCGGAATAGAAAACACAGATTCAATAACCGCGCCACCCGCTACGATACTTGAAAAGCCGGTGCCCAGTGAGGTGATGATCGGCATCAGGGCGTTCGGCAGCATATGCCGACGCACGACCACGCCTTCCGCCTGGCCTTTCGCACGAGCGGTCGTAATGTAATCCGCCCGGAACACCTCCAGCATGGAGGAACGGGTCTGGCGGGCATTCACCGCGATACCCGGAAGAGACATCACGATAATCGGCATGATAAAGCTCTTCCAGCTGTCTACGCCATACGCGGGCAGCCAGCCCAGCCTCTGCGCAAATAACACAATCATCATCAGTGCCAGCCAGAAGTCTGGGATTGAGATAAAGACCATTGCGATCACCATGGACACAGAATCCTGCCAGCGTCCCTCATGTGTCGCCGCAAAAATACCAAGAGAAAGACCCACCGCGACATTCAGGATCATCGCCGTCAGACCGATAAATACGGTATAAGGAAGACGGTTCAGCAATTCCTGCATCACCGGCACATTATAGGTCCAGGAGGTTCCCAGATCCAGATGTAAAAAGGCATCGGACATGAAGCTGGCAAGCTGTGCCAGATACGATTTGTCCAGGCCAAGGACGGCTCTTAAGTTTTCCACATCAGCAGCCGTAGCGGTAGGTCCCAGCTGATTTCGCGCCGGATCACCGGGCGTAAAATACAGAATCGTAAAAATGACAAAAGCCGCAGCGATCATGATGACGATTACCATCAAAATTCGCTTAATAATATACCTTGCCATAAAGTTCTCCTTTTTGTCAGGAAATACCAGATATGAAAGAAGCGGGGGGGCCCCCCCCGCCCCCCCGGCGGGGGCCCGGGGTGGGTTATTAATAAAAAACATAAATTTAGGGCCCCCCCCACGAAAAAAAAAAAT
>JAJQGP010000014.1:0-21234 GCA_021200475.1 Lachnospiraceae bacterium | reverse complement strand
TCCGCAATTACCATATATGAACCACGCGGCGCCGCACCGCACCCCGCGGTGGCGGCGCCGCTTCTATTTCAATTACTGCCCATCATAGGTTGACCCGCCCGGAACATAATTCAGATTGTTATCGTAGCAGACCTCTACCAGCGTATTGCTGTAGATTGTCGTATTCACCGGAACCGCGATCGGGCATACATATCCATTGTCGATCCACTGAGCACGCAGAGCATCCATGTTTTCTGTCGTATTTCCTTCCATGGTATTGCACAGCTCATACAGCTCCTGCAGGGTCGCGTCATCGACATTATTGATGGTCAGACCATCATCATTGATCGTATTGTCCAGAATTACCTGAGACAGGCTAATGCAGAATCCGCCGGATGCGCAATAGGTCAGCATCAGATCCCACGCATCGTTGTCATACTGAGTTGTCTGAAGAGTCGTGTTATCCACCGCCTGCATACTGACTGTTACACCCAGCTGGCCAAGCAGAGCCGTAATAATAGTAGCCATATTCTTAAAGTCTTCATCACTGCTGGTATAGAGGCGCAGAGTCTCTCCGTTATAACTGGAAGCCGCAAGATATTCTTTGGCCAGATCCAGATCATAGGTTGTGATATAATTTTCTTCGCTCTCCCATTTCTCCTCATAATCCGCGAAAATGCTGGTGCCCAGATCATAAGCCGGATTAAAGCCAGTGACAGCCGCACAAATCTGTGTGTTGTCCAGCGCATAGTAAATTGCCAGACGCAGGTTCACATCATCCATGACTCCGCCCTCGATGCAGTTTGACTCCAGGTAATAAACCATGTTGCTGTCCGAATAGGAAACGGTAAAGTCATCCGCGTACTGTCCGCCTTCTTCAAATTCAGAGAGACTGGAGGAGTCAAAATAATCGGAATACTGAATCGCACCGGTTGTCAGAGCCACCGTCTGGGAAGCCGCCTCCGCGATGATATCATATTCGATCGTCTGTACATTTCTCTTATGACTCTGTCTGGTCAGGTCGTCAGTCTGCCAGTAATTGTCATTTGCCTCAAGAATCACCTTGGAACCGGACTGATACTGGCTGATCACATACGGACCGGTCGCAACCGGTTCTGTTGCAAAGTTGTGTGACTCATAAGAAGCCTGAGAGAAAATCGCCGTGCCGGCCCAGATAAACTCGAGCGATCCAATCGCTACCATCGGGTCGGTGCTGAACGTAAAGCGAACCGTGTAATCATCCACTTTCTCAATCCCCTCAAAAATATCATATTTCAGGCCATATCCGGAATCAATCAGCACCTGATAGGAATAAATGATATCATCCGCTGTAATCGCATTTCCATCTGCGTCTACGATATAATCATAAATCTCCACATCATAGGTCGTCTCATCCACCGCCGTATAGCCTTTCGCCAGAATCGGCACATACTCTGCGCCGTCCATATCGAACAGGCACTCATAGACCTGATGCCATACCAGGTTCTTTCCGGACTGGTTCGGATTCCACGGAGAAAACTCCTGCGGATCAGAGCTCATGCCAATCACAATATTGTCCAGACGTCCATTATCCAGAATCTCCGCGTTCGCTGTCATAGGCATTCCCATGGTCAGTCCCAATGCTCCGGCAAGGATTCCCGCTGAGGAGCCCTTCAGAAAATCTCTTCTTGTTATTTCTCTCATTATCGTATCCTCCTGTTTGTTTTCCACCAATGGTACTGTTCTTATCTTCACAGCTACCAATTAACAATATTCCGTAAACGTTACCTACAGGCCTGTAGTAAATTCGTTGATAAAATATTAATTTAATTTCATTTTATTGTCAATATGCTGGTGATTTCGTCTTATTAAACGCAAATTTCCATATTAGAAACAACATTTTGCACAAAAAAGGAAGCCTGAGTTTTCTTTCTCTCAGACTTCCTTTCTTTCTAAGCCTCCGGTTTTTTTTCGCTTTCACTTTCTTCTATCTTCTGCCGTACAAAACGGATAAAATCCTGCACCGCCATGGAGCGCCTCCGGTTCTTCCGAACCCAGAGGTCTACGTGTACTTCAATCTCCGGCTCCAATGGGACAATCGCGATCTTCCCCTCATTCTGCCGCATTGTCAGCTTCTTCATCATAATTGAGCAGCCGCCGCTGTCTACAATATTCTGTACCACTGCATCTCCCCGGGCGCAAATCATAGAAATCCGCGGCGTGAAATGCGCATCAGCAAAGGCACGCCGACAATAATCAAAATGCCGACTCTCCGTGGGCAGCATAATAAAGTTCTCGTTCTTAAGCTGCTCCAGACGAATCGCAGTCTCCCCTGCCAGCGAATGGCGCACCGGCAGCACAATCGCCATAGTATCCACAGCAAACGGAATCCGGTCAAACAACTCCGGATCCAGTCCCTCATCGCAAAGAAGAGCTGCGTCAATCTCCCCTTTGGAAAGCATCTGAATTGACTGATTCCGGTTCTCTTTCTCCAGATTATGAATGATATAATGCGGATATTTCCGGTGAAACTGCGTCACCAGATCCACGATCCGATAATCAGCCGTGAAAGTAATGCTCTCATTTGAGTCCGCTTTCCATTTGGCCAGATCTCCCAGGCACCAGTCCTCGTCCTCAATCAGCCTTCTGGCGTGAGGCAGAAACTCCTGGCCAAATTCGCTCAGGGAAATCGAATGTCCTTCTCTTTCAAATAAACTGCCTCCGATATCGTCCTCCAGCGTTTTGATATGTTTGAACAGGCTGGAATGAGAGGTATAAAGCCTTTTCGCCGCCTCCGCATAATTGAGCGTGTCCGCTACTACAAGAAATTCCCGTACATAGGTTGTCTGCATTTTACTATCACCTCCGGCTTTTCTACCTTTTTATTATTTTAACATGATATTTAGCAAAATGCATTCTTTTTTTATTTTCGGAACACTCAATCATCAATGTATCTCTTGACATTTTTCATAAGCCCTTTATAATAAACTCATAATATACCAACTCATGAGTTGGTAATTATTCTGTCCCCCCGTTTTTTCGACACAGCATTCGCCGTCAGAAGATTTCTCTGCCGCCTGCGTATCGTCGCGAACGCTATCCACACGGATAGTTTATACAAAAAGGAGTCCCAGATGTTTTATTGCCGTGAGAAGGAGCTGCTCTCAATGGAACAGCGATACAAAAAAGGGCATTTCGAATGTATTATCATTTACGGAAGACGGCGTGTTGGCAAGACTTCGCTGATCAACGAGTTTTGCAAAGACAAGCCTGTGGTCTATTTTTCTGCGCTGAACGCATCATCCCGCGAAAATCTGGAAGCCTTATCAAAGGCTATTTACACCTGCCAGAATCCGGGCGCCGTGAATGCACCCACTTATCACAGCTATGCTGACGCGCTGGAAGCCATCGGTGAACTGGCCGTCAATCAAAGGCTGGTATTTGTCATCGATGAATATCCGTACCTCGCCAAAGCGGAAGAATCCATCTCCTCACGCCTTCAGCACGAAATCGACCATAAGTGGCAAAACAGCCAGCTGTTTCTGATTTTATGCGGCTCTTCTATGAGTTTTATGGAATATCAGGTGCTGGGGTATGAAAGTCCATTGTATGGACGGCGCACAGCTCAATATAAGATTTCTGCGTTAAATTACAGAGAAATGACAGTATTTCATCCAGAACTGTCTGCAGAAGATCAGGCACTTTTGTATGGAATCACGGGCGGTATCCCGCATTATATAAACAAACTGGATGTAGAAGATAACCTGGAAGAGGCTCTTCTGGAAAACCTGTTCGATCCATCCGCCTACCTGTTTGAAGAGCCGGAAAATCTCCTGAAACAGGAGCTCCGGGAACCGGCTATTTACAATTCCGTGATATCCTCGATTGCCGGCGGTGCAAGCCGTGCAAATGAAATTGCCACAAAAACCGGACTGGAGTCCGGAGTCTGCGCAAAATATTTAAAAGTTCTCCTGGATCTGGGAATTCTCAGGAAAGAATTTCCGATCGGGGAAAAGCCGGGAAAGAAGACAATTTACCAAATCGATGATAATTTCTTTCGGTTCTGGTATCGGTTCGTCCCTCACAATATGTCGATTATCAATGCCGGAAGGCTCCGCTCCGTTTACAAGCAGGCGGTACAGTGCAATCTTTCTGATTATATGGGCATCATTTTTGAAAAAATGTGCCGGGACTATCTGCTGCTTTATGAACAGGATCTGCCCATTGTCCTGAATGATGTCGGACAATGGTGGGGAACCGACTCGGAAAGCCGGAAAGAAATCCAGATCGATCTTGTGGGAATTCCACTCGAGGGAAATGAATATCTGATCGGTTCCTGCAAATACCGCAATGAAAAGATCGGCGTGGACGAACTGGAACTGCTTCACAGATATGCATCTGTTTTTCGAAAAAACGGAGTGTTTCATTATTATATTTTTTCCAAAGGCGGGTTTACGCAGTCTCTGCTTGATCTGGCAGAAAACGGTGAAGTAACGCTGCTGACGCTGGAGGATATCTATACGCGCGGCACGGGCTGAGGAGAAAGCCAATATCGCCTTAAAACCAGTCAATAAAATACCTGTTTTTTCCTTTTGAATACTCCTATAATGACAGACGAGTGAAGAAAATGTTACGTAACTGAGAAAAACAGTACAGTTACCAGATCACTCAGAAAGTGAGGAGTATGATTATGAGTATTATATCAAAATTGAACACACTTGTTCAGAAGCATCGGGATGCAGCGACTCTGTCTGTATATGAAACGCGTGCCCTCACCAACCTTTATGAGGCATGCCACGGTGATTTTGCTAACCTTCCGGAACACTACACGAACTCTGTAGAAGAATACGCGGAAGCTTCTTATCCAATGAATAACAGAATGTGGAGAGTAGCAGTAGCACGATAGTTTTTAGCACCAGACCGATATGCCCGGCTTCACGACAGTAAGGCCGCACCAACCATGACAACCATGAACATACCTGACAAAAACGCCTGCGGAAAATCAAAAGCCAACCGCAGGCGTTTTTCAGGCCAGTCGATATACAATATTATTCGTATTTTCTTCTTTTCTGTCACAGCCTGGCTGCTGGAGGGCCTGCTTTCCTGAAGTTTATCATTTTTTTAAATCCTTCATGTATAAACAGTCTTGTGATAAAACAGCTCCTGCTCTCGTCCGTCTCGAACTCTGGTTGTGGCGAGCCGTTCCTGTCAGGCGCATCCAATATCTTCTTAAATCCTGTATATCCAGACACACTTCTGCATCCTCCATAAATGAACTTCAAGACGACAAAGCTTAAGCAATTCTTAAAGATTTGTCACGCTTCTTCCTATAGAATAAAGAAAAGTGTACTTCGTACATCACTGCCTTTTCACAAGCTATCAGGAAGCACACTTTTTACTGCTCTGATAAACAAAAATGGCTGTCTGACGTTACTGGTCAGGGTGTGACCTAACTGTCTGACAGCCTTTCTGCCAGGAGGACGGGGTATGTGGTACAGAGAGGAATTAAAGACGCGGGCAAAGAACGCGATCGGACGAAATTACTGGAGATGTGTGCTGGTCGCACTGGTCCTGATGCTTTTTGTCTCAACGGATTACAACAGCAATAGCAGCAGCAGTGATAACACCAGCTCTTCTGACACGTTATTGGAAGACCTGTACGACCCTGCGCTCTATGACCCGGATCACATTTCCATCGAAATCGGCGATGAAGCGGAAGCGGATACCTCCGGTATGTTTTCTGAATACGGATGGATGAAATATCCCCTGAGAATTGGATCAACGCTTCTTTATTCCACGCTGCCGCTTGTCCGCGGGATCTGGCTGCTGTTACAGACAGCGGCCGGGGCTCTTATTACCGTCGGACTCGTCCTCGTGGCCCTGGTATGCAGCATCCTTGTAACTCCCTTGCTGGAAATTGGCGGCTGCCGCTTTTTTATGGATAACGCCTGGGCGGATTCTCAGCGTACACCCGTCCGGTGCGACCTTCTTCTGTCCGCGTTTCATAACGGATCCTACTGGAATGCGGTGGCGACACAGTTCCGACGGAAGCTTTTCCTGTTTCTGTGGTCGCTGCTTTTTGTGATTCCCGGGATTGTAAAATCCTATGAATACTGCATGATCCCCTATCTGCTGGCGGATTTTCCGAACCTGCCTCCGGACGAGGCATTCCGGATCAGTCAGGAAATGATGGACGGAAACAAATGGGATACCTTTGTCCTGGATCTGTCCTTCCTCGGCTGGGAGCTTCTCAGCTCCGTGACGCTCGGGATTGCGGGTGTTCTGTTTGTCAATCCGTATCAGTACGCGACAAAAGCGGAGCTTTATCTGGTGTTGAAAGAACAGCACAGATTATAGTGACCTGTAACGGCATCCTGCAAATTAAAATCGCCGCGTGGCCGGGGTGTGACCAGTCACCACACGGCATCACCTGGACAGAACACGGAAACAGCCATATACAAGTGCAGAGAAGACAGTCAGGCACTCCCGATTAACATTCTCTCCAGCTCTCTCGCAGCGACACTGAGCGGGTCATCCGCGCGCTTTATGAGGCAGATGGCTCTGCGCGGAAGCGGTTTTTCCAAAGTAAGCCGGCAGATGCCGGAGGAATTCCAGGCATCTGTCACATTCTCATTCCTTCCGGCAGAATGCAGCACATCCTGAGGCGGCTCGCTTTGCACGCCCATCTCCTGCTCCACAAATTTCTCCGGCACAATGCCGATTCCCAGGTTGCTTTTCACAAGCGGCAGAATCTGGTCTGCTGTAGTGACTTCAATATCCGGCCGCAGCGTCACCCCCTGGTTTTCAAAAAACCGGGTCAGAAACTGATAGGTGTAGGTCTGCGCGTTCAGGCAGATCAGCGGAAGCTCCATCAGCTCCGCATAGGTAATCGTCTTTTGCTGCAGGAAACGAAAGGTTTCTCCACACACAAAAATCTCCTGGATATGAGAAATCTCCCTCATTTTCAGCGATTTCGGGACAGCATCCGGCGCTGGCGCAGTCACGACGGCAAAGTCCGCGAGGCTGTTTTTTACGGCTTCGATTGCCTGATAAATCGTAAAATTAGCCAGACGGATCCGTACCTTCGGATAGAGGAGGCGGTACTGCTCCAGCACAGGAAGCATATGGCAGCGCAGCGCAATCTCACTGGCGGCAATCGCGACCGTGCCGCTGTGCAGACTCCGGTCGGAAGCAATCTCCCTCTCGCCTGTCTGCAGATGTTCCACAGCTACTTCCACATGTGCATACAGCTTTTCTCCCTCCGGCGTCAGCCGGATTCCCCTTGGGGAACGCACAAACAGCTTACAGCCGAGCTGATTCTCCAGCTTATTGATGACCTTTGTCACATTCGGCTGTCCCTTCTCCATGACTTCAGCCGCCTTCGAGATCGTTCCGCATTTCGCCACATAATAAAAGGCTTTGTAGTAATCATAAGAAATGTCCATCTCTGTCTCTAACCTCTCCTGTTCTGAAAATCCCCCTCACGCCGCAGTCTTCTCTGCTGCCGTCGATAACGCAAAATGTCACAGGTGCAGATTCACGTATTCAATTAATCTTCATCCGATTATGTTAATTTAGAATAATCATTATTTTCTTTATATATTTGAAATATAACCATGACCCGATTATAATGGGAAACTGTGTGAATTTCAAGAGCAGGTTTTCTTCACTCCATGGACACGCACGCATACGGGTTCAGAGCGAAAAAGCATAATTGCAGAAAGGGAGTATCGTTCTATGAATAAAAATCCGGAAAAAAATCGAAACAGGGATCTCACTGTGGGAGACCCTGGAAAGGTTCTCTGGCAATTCTGTCTGCCCCTGTTTGGCAGCATTCTTTTTCAGCAGCTTTATAACATCGCCGACAGTCTCGTAGCCGGCAAGTTCATTGGCGAAAACGCGCTGGCCGCCGTCGGCAACAGCTATGAGGTGACGCTGATCTTTATCGCCTTCGCCTTCGGCTGCAACATGGGCTGTTCGGTGATCGTCTCTCAGCTGTTCGGGGCACATGACTATAAAAATATGAAGACTGCTGTGTCCACCGCCTGGATCGCCAGTGCGGTGCTCTGTGTCCTTTCGATGATCCTCGGACTCATCGGCTGCGGCGCTCTGCTCCGTCTGATTCAGACACCGGATGAGGTGTTCGCGGACTCCAGGCTCTACCTGAATATTTACATCTGGGGGCTGCCGTTCGTCTTCTTCTATAATATTTCGACCGGTATTTTTTCCGCGCTCGGTGATTCGAAGACTCCGTTTATATTTCTGGCAGCATCCTCAACCTCCAATATCGCCGTAGATATCTTTTTTGTCACGGTCCTTCAGATGGGCGTCGCCGGAGTCGCCTGGGCGACCTTCCTCTGCCAGGGCATCAGCTGTGTGCTGGCGGTTCTTGTCGTGGCCAAACGCATGAAAACCATCCCCGGTGCCGAAAAAGCTCCACTCTTTTCCGTGCGCCTTCTGAAACGGATTACAGTTATCGCAGTGCCCAGCATCCTGCAGCAGAGCTTCATCTCGGTCGGAAATATTATGATTCAGAGTGTCATCAACAGCTTTGGCACCGGCGTGATGGCCGGCTACTCGGCCGCCGTCAAGCTGAACAACCTGGTCATTACCTCCTTTACCACGCTGGGGAATGGCATCTCCAATTATACCGCGCAGAACATCGGCGCCGGAAAACGTCCCCGCGTAAAGGATGGCTTCCGGGCCGGTGTAAAAATGGTCTGGCTGATCAGTCTTCCTCTGGCTCTCCTGTACTTTGTATTCGGCAAATATCTGCTGTACCTGTTTCTGGATGAGCCGACCGAAACTGCGCTGCAGACCGGGATGACCTACCTGCGGATTCTCTCGCCGTTCTACTTTATCGTCTCCGTAAAGCTCGTCGCAGATGGAATTCTGAAAGGTGCCAGCATGATGACGCACTTCATGATCTCCACCTTTACGGACCTGATCCTCCGGGTCTCCCTCGCTATCCTGCTCGCAAAGACCAGCCTCGGGGCAACCGGGATCTGGTGCGCGTGGCCCGTCGGATGGACGATCGGAACTCTGCTGTCCGTGTGGTTCTATCGTGCGGGATTTGCGAAAAAAATAGAGACATTCAAGTAGTGTCTCTGTCTGCAAAATAATAGTTTTAATTGACAAATATGTACACTTCCCTTAAAATATAGAGACAGTAAATGATTGGCAGTGTACTGTTCGAAAGGCGAGGTGTAAAATGAAAAAACATATAACTCAATTTACAATTCACGCATACAAAGGAATCAACGATTTAACACTTCCTGATTTAAATTGTATAAACGTCCTCACCGGTGACAATAACAGCGGGAAAACAAGCGTTTTAGAATTGCTCTCTACAATCGAAGCTCCACAAAATACAAACTCATGGATATTATGTTCTCGCGCACAAACAAGTCGTGCACGAAAGGGCATTTATTTTAATGGATTTTATAATATGTTTCCAATTGACAGCGATAACTCTGTTATTTCCTACAGCTTCACTGACAAAAATAGCACAACACAGACTGTAATATTAACAGCAGATATGGAAGAATTACAGATGTCGGAACAGGAAATGCATCAGGTGAATGGTTTGCGCAGCGTAGAGCCTGTTGAAAAAGAAGAAAGCCTCACAAATGTCATTTGTATGCATCTGAAAACATTTATTAATGATACAAAAGTGAATGAAGATGCCATCTATGATTTTCAATACCGGCTTCCAAAAACAGCTCGAAAATCAACCTATTTTACTAAAACCGTTTACGTTTCACCTGTTGATCACGCAAACGGCTCATTAAATATAAACCAACTGCTTTCAGACTCGGAACTATATGAAAAATCAATTGAGATATTCAAAGCTTTTGACGAAAACATTACGAGTATTAACGCAATCGAAAAGGATGATTTTCCTTTTTCTACAGAATACATGGTACTAACGAAAAACCACAGAAAAGCGCTGCCACTGAACGCTTATGGTGATGGAATAAAAAAAGCCTTGCTTTTGCTTAACGCTGTCGTTTATGTGGAAAACGGGATACTCCTTCTGGACGAATTCGAGACAGCCATCCATACGTCTGCTATGAATTCCGTTTTTTCCTGGCTTTTGAAAAGCGCACTTAATCTGAATACTCAGGTGTTTTTAACCTCTCATAGCAAAGAAGCCATTGACACTTTGCTGCAATGCGATGAAAACCTGCAGCCATATATCAACTTATACACCTTATATAAAGCTAATAACAAAAATTATGTCCGCACCATGAGTGCGAAAGAAGCCCTTCATGCGCAGAAAAATCTGGGATTGGAGTTGAGATAATGAACCATATTATTTTATGTGAGGGTTCTACCGATTACGTTCTCTTGCAATACTATATGCGTGAAGCGTACCACTGGATTGATGATGAAGCCATTCAGTCCAACATTCTAAAGATAAATAAACAAAGATCCCGTAATTTGCGAAAAGGAGCTGACGTATTGACACTTATGTCAGTTGGTGGATGCAGTCGTTTTAGTGAAGGTTTGAAACTTGTATTAGAAAAAACTATTTTACTGAACCTGATTTGTCTTCGGCATATAGTAATATCGTCATTATCACTGACAGAGATGAAGTCGGAACGCAAAAGACATTCATCAATACCATAACGAAAATATTAGGCGAAAAAGGTGTAACGCTCACTGACAAAATTGATAACAATACCTGGATTCACTGTAAAATGAAAAGTCAGATCGGAGTAGAAGAAACCTTCCATCTCCTGCTAATGATCATACCGTTTGACGAAACTGGGGCTATGGAGACTTTCCTTTTAAACGCAATCGGAGACAATGACCCTTACGACAAAACCATTATTCAATCCTGTAATGATTTTGTTGAACAAAATGACCCAGCCAGACGGTATCTCACTTCCAGAAGGAATATGATAAAAGCTAAATTTGATACATATTTTTCAATCCGAACACCTGCTACGCAGTTTCAGGAACGGCAAAACATCCTTAAGAATATTCCCTGGGAAGAATACACCGCTATACAAGATGCTTTTCAAAAACTGGGAGAATTATAGTAACAGGAAACCAAACAGCGCGAGACACAGCAATCAGCTTATAGCGCACATAATATTTAAAAAAACGACAACGTCAGCAAACTATAGGACACAAATATGAAAAAAAGAAATGAGTACAGCAGAGAAGACAATTTTTTAAGAAAACTTACCGCGGATGACACTTCAGAAACCACGAAACAGATATCCGAGCTGTTTCATGAAGTGGAACAGCAGGTCGAAACCGCGAATCCTGCATTTGTCCCGGACATTTATTATACATTGCAACGAAAGGGCTGCAACCGAAAGCAGGCTTACACCGTGATTGTAATGCAATACGCAAAGGAAAAATACCTGGCACAGAGAGAAAATAGAGACTTTGATGAAAAGCTTTATGAATCATCCCTGCGGACGACGAACAGAACGTTCACAGAGCCGATGAACGTCAGAGACATCCCTCTGGAAATTGAGGAAGAACTCAATGCAGCGTTTGAAGATATTACCAATCACGAAATGGATGAAGATTATGAGTACTGCGCGGAAAAGCTGCTTACCGTCTGGCCGCGCACAAAAGAGTATATCATCCATTATTTATACCGCGATACCAAAACAGGTATAGAGAAGCCGGAATTATGTGACATATCTGAGCTGTCAGACTATAACCTGACCATTGACTCCTTCCTGCCGGATATGGCTATGATTCTTGGCAATGCAGGGTGATATGAGGAAGAAATTGCCTACTGCAAAGATATATTGGATCTGTTCAGCTGGGAACGCTCTGACCCGGACGAGTATAAAGACGATATCGGGATGGCACTAAAAGATAGCGGGAATCACCAGGCTGCCGTACAGTGGTATGAAGACTGGCTGATGGAAGAGCCGGACAATGGAAATTGTATAAATGCGTACGCATTTATGCTGCAAATAGAGGGCGACATCGATGGGGCGCTGCGTCTGGTCGAAGCGCATCTGCCGGAAGGAGAACCGACGGCCTGGAAATACAACAATCTGTATCTGCGCGCTGGAGAACTGTATGACGCCATCGGTGATACAGACAAGGCAAACCATTACCGAGATTTGGAAAAAGCATGTTGTGAAACGGATTCCGATTTCCCTGCATTCAACGAGTTTGAACATTTCTCTGATGATGAAGACGGCTGGAAGCTAAAACCTGTTGTGAAAGAAAAAAAGATATATCCAAACGATCCATGTCCCTGCGGAAGCGGTAAAAAATATAAGAAATGCTGCGGGAAGGTGTAAAAGTACATACGTTCGTATCGAATCAGAAAACACGGGAAAGGAGGCAGTATGGACGATTTCGACTATACACAGGATGGCTTTTCTTACGAGGACGAGCCCATTCGCCTTTCCCCGGAGCAAACGAAGGATCTGCCGCCGAAGGAATACCGACAGATGCGTTCCCTGGCTTTCGGTTCTCCGTTTTCCCGGAATTACGATGCGAAGATTTTTTATCTTCAGGCCAGATATATGGAAGCGTTTGAGGATGACTGTCCCTACGACCGGGAAGTGCGCCATTATTTTCCAACCTACCAGAGTCTGTCTACCGCGGAGCTGCGGGGATATTTTACCTGGCGTACCCGGCTGCGCCACGGAAAACTCACGAAGACATCTCTGACCTATGCTTACCTCTATGTCTATGAGCTTTTGCATCAGATTGGTGCATCTACCGCGGAAGAAGGTCTGGAAAATCTGATCTGGTTTTATGAGCAGTACCGCAGCCTGGATCCGGATATCCGTGGCTATACAGAACAGTGGATCATAGATTATGCCGTCTATTATAATCAGCCTGTGGAGAAGATTCGGGCGTACACACTCCTTGACTCTGATGAAGATTTGTATACGCTGCTGCATTATGACTCGATCCGCGATGAAGAATTGTTTCCGGCCATCCTGAGGCTTTCCAAATACCATCTGGAAAGTTCCAAAGCGTTTAAACAGTATCCGGAAGAACTGAAGCAGGTCATCGCAGCCGCATATCGAAGGCTGAATGAGTATTACCAAAAACGCTGCCAGAAAACCTGGGCAGAAAAATTATATGGTGTCGGTTCAGTGGAAATCCGCTATGCCCCTTTTCAGCATGCCGTATTCTATGATCGGGGGCAGCGGGAGCATTACGAATACCATCTTGGTCCGCTGCAATGTTATCGCTGCGAACAAAATCGCTGGAGCAGCTGGCGGTACTGCATGCCGCCTCTGCGGAATCCGGAATTGGGGGTGTTTGTCCATGCGGCTGACCGCCTGTTCCGGGAAGAGCGGGGGATTCATCCTTCGCTGAAGGCCGGCGATGAGACCAAAACCATGGTGAAATTCATTCGCGAGGCGATTGCGGAGCAAAAGAAAACTGCCCGGCCCAGAATTGAGTTTGACCTGAGCCTGTTAGGCGATATCCGCAGAAGCTCTGATGCCATCGGGCAAAAGCTGATGACGGAGGAGGAGCGGTATATTGATGCTCCATCGTACACAAAAAAAGAGTCCTTCAAAGATAACAGGGAATATGAAAAAAATGAGATCACCGACCACATTGAAGGAGCGCTTCCATCCGCGGAGCACAGCGAAGGAACGCTTCCACTCTCCGGCGACGAGCTGCGCTTCATACAGCTTCTCCTCTATGGCGGAGACCTGCCCGGTTTCCTGTCGGAAACGCACCGCATGGCTTCGATTCTGGCGGAATCTGTGAATGAGAAGCTGTACGATACTTTTGCGGATACCGTGATTGAATTTGACGGCGATACGCCGGTAATTGTGGAAGATTATCTGGACGATCTGAAAGGAATGATACCAAGTTGAAGATACCAAAACGAATTGCGGGCACCCTCATCAACGCCCTGAAGGGCGGGGTGGTGCCGCGTATTGGCTTACCTTATATTACGGTTGGGCGGGAAGCGGAGATCAATGCCCTGCTCCACGACGTGGAAATCATTGCCGATGGCGGGGCGGCATTTCGCTTTATCTCCGGCAGGTACGGGAGCGGCAAAAGCTTCCTTCTGCAGACCATCCGCAATTATGTCATGGATCGGAATTTTGTGGTGGTGGACGCTGACCTCTCCCCGGAGCGCCGTCTGCAGGGCACCAGGGGGCAGGGGCTTGCCACCTATAAGGAGCTGGTGCAGAATATGTCGGTCAGGACCCGCCCGGAAGGCGGCGCGCTGCCGCTGGTTCTGGACCGGTGGATCAGCAGCGTAGAAAGCGCCGTGGCCGCAGACACTGGTCTGTCTTACGATAACCCGGAGTTTTCTGCCCGGGTGCGTCAGAAAATATTCACCGTCATTAACGACCTGAACGGCATGGTACACGGTTATGATTTTGCGCGGCTGCTGACCCTCTACTATCAGGCCTGCGTCAACGGCGAGGATGATACCAAAGCCAAAGTCATCCGCTGGTTCCGCGGAGAATACGCCACCAAAACAGAAGCAAAGCAGGATCTGGGCGTCAACGTCATCATCACGGATGACGACTGGTACGAATATATCAAGATTTTCGCGGCCTTCCTGAAGGGCGCAGGCTATGCAGGAATGCTGGTGCTCATTGACGAGCTGGTGAATATCTATAAAATTCCCAACAGCATCACCCGGCAGTACAATTATGAAAAAATTCTCACCATGTACAACGACACCCTGCAGGGAAAGGCCCGCTACCTCGGCATTATCCTCTGTGGGACGCCGCAGTGTATCGAAGATACCAGAAGGGGTGTCTACAGCTACGAGGCCCTGCGCTCCCGGCTGACCGAGGGACGATTTGCCAGTGAGGATACGCGCGACCTGCTGGCACCGGTGATTAAGCTTTCCCCTCTGACCAATGAGGAAATGCTGATCCTGGTGGAAAAGCTCGCCGCAATTCACGCGCAACTCTTCGACTACGAGCAGCGGCTGACCCAGCAGGATCTCATCACCTTTATTCAGATCGAATACAGCCGCGTGGGTGCCGACAGCCATATTACGCCCAGAGAAATCATCCGGGACTTTATTGAGCTGATGGATCTTCTCTATCAGAATCCAGGCCTGGAGGTCGCCGCCCTCATGGGGTCGATGGAAATGCCCCCTCGCCAAGGCTCGGCGGCAGGTCGCGCCAGCCATTCGGAAAACGCTTCGCGTTTGGCTGGCGCTGAATATTTCACCTACGCAAAGACGCCGCTGGAAGAACAGGCGGCGGACAATCTGGGCGAATTTGCGGAATTTGAGCTGTAATGTCCCAGGCAGATCCTGATCGCAGCCGAACCAGACAGAGCATATCGACTGAATCGAATAAATACAGGAAACGGAACCCACAGGACAGGGCTTGCCCTGCCCAAGACTAAGGATCTCCAACGAAGCAGAAAGTACAAAAAACATGAACACCTTTAATCGTTACGCTCCTTTTATCCAGGATTATATCTACCAGAATGGCTGGGAATCCCTCCGTGCAGTCCAGGCAGCCGCAGCCGATGTGATTTTTAATACAGATGAGAACCTGCTGCTGTGCGCCTCCACAGCCTCCGGCAAAACAGAAGCGGCTTTTTTCCCGATTCTGACCCTGTTTACCGAAGACATGCCCTCTTCCGTGGGCGCAATCTACATCGGACCGCTGAAAGCGCTGATCAACGATCAGTTTTCCCGCCTCAACGACCTCTGCCGGGAAGCCAATATTCCGGTCTGGCACTGGCACGGAGATGTGTCGCAGTCTCATAAAAATAAAATGATGAAGCACCCGTCCGGTATTTTGCAGATCACACCGGAAAGCCTGGAAGCGATGCTCCTGCATAAGCATTCTGCCATCACGAAGCTCTTTGGCGACCTGCGTTTCATCGTGATCGACGAAATTCATTCCCTGATGCGTGGCGATCGCGGCGGCCAGACGCTGTGCCTGATCGAGCGTCTCTGCCGACAGGCAGGTGTGAATCCCCGGCGAATTGGTCTCTCCGCCACGATCGGCGACCCAAAAGAAGCGGGCACCTTTCTGTCTGCGGGTACCGGGCGAAAGACCATCATTCCAAAGCTTCCCCAGGACAGTATCAAATGGCGGCTGTCCATGGAGCATTTTTATACCTTTCCGCCAACCAATCCCGGTGCACCCACAAAAATTCATAACCAGGTGCCAGAGGAAGCTTCATCAGAAAACGCCCCAAAAAAGGAAGCCTCATCCGGAACGTCCATGGAACCCGAAGACGCCCTCTCCCCCAGAACGGACCTCGCGCCAAAAGAAGCCGATCCCGGTATCGGTTACATTTTCGAGCATACCAGAGGGAAAAAATGTCTGGTATTCGTCAATTCCAGAGAGGAGTGCGAAGCCGTCACTACGACACTCCGTCAGTATTGCGAGGCCAAAAATGAGCCGGACCGTTTTCTCATTCACCACGGCAACCTGTCGGAATCCTACCGGCAGACAGCCGAGGCTGTCATGAAAGACGAAGAACAGTTCCAGACCACAGTGACGACCGCCACGCTGGAGCTGGGCATCGACATCGGCAGACTGGAGCGGGCGTTTCAGATTGATGCGCCCTATACGGTATCTTCTTTTTTACAGCGCATGGGACGAACCGGACGGCGGGATCTGCCCCCGGAGATGTGGTTTGTCATGCGGGAAGAGCCGCCGGAAGCGCGGGCGCTCCTGCCAGCCACCATTCCCTGGAAGCTGATCCAGGGAATCGCCCTCGTGCAGCTCTATCTCGAAGAGCGCTGGGTAGAGCCGCCGAAAATGGACGCCCTGCCCTACAGCCTGCTCTACCACCAGACCATGAGTACCCTCGCCTCCTGCGGCGAAATGACGCCGGCTGAGCTGGCCTCCCGCGTCCTGACGCTTCGCTGCTTCCGCAAAATTACGCAGGAAGACTTTCGCATTCTCCTGCGGCACCTGCTGGAAACCGGACACATTGAGCGGACTGAAGCCGGCGGCCTGATCGTTGGCCTGGCCGGAGAACGAGTCGTCAACAATTATAAGTTTTACGCGGTTTTTCAGGAAAACGAGGAGTACACCGTCCGCGCCGGTTCGGAAGAGCTCGGCACCATCGTAAAGCCGCCTCCCGCGGGAGAAAAAATCGCCATCGCCGGTCACGTCTGGCTGGTGGATGAGGTCGACCACAAGCGGCACATGGTCTACTGTGAGCTGATCAGGGGCAAGGTTCCAGCCTATTTCGGCGAGGTTCCCGGAGACATCCACACCCGGATTCTGGAACGAATGCTGGGCGTCCTCTGTGAGAAAAAATCCTACCCTTACCTGATGAAAAATGCCCGGATCAGGCTCGCCGCCGCCCGAACCTCCGCCAAAAACGCCGGGCTTGGCGAACGGTCGCTGATCTGCCTTGGCGGCAGCATGTATGCCCTGTTTCCCTGGCTTGGCACCTATGCCTTCCTGGCTCTGGAGCGTTTTCTGAAGCTTACCTGCGGCAAGCGCCTGGGCATCAAGGGAGTGGAAACGCCCCCTCGCCAAGGCTCGGCGGCAAGTCGCGCCGACCATTTGAAAAACGCTGCGCGTTTAGTCGGCGCTGTGGATTCCTCCCGCCCGTATTTCCTCCAGTTTGTCATGACCGTCTCCGAACGGGAATTCTGGACGATTCTCCGGGAAGAGCTGAATCAGCCCATTGACCCGATGAGTCTGGTCTATCCCAAAGAAGTGCCCATCTTTGACAAATATGATGAATACCTGCCGGAGGTGCTGGTGAAAAAAGGATTTGCCTACGGTGTGCTGGACATCGAAGAGATGAAGGAAAAAATGCTGCGGTTGTGTGAAAGGGAATTGCACAGTGGCACAGGACCGTTCCTGTCAGAGAGGTGACATTTTGTTACCGTTCACACCTGTAATGTTGAAATCGCGTGAATGGATCCTGGTGTGACCTGTAACGACAGTTTCTGTTCTGCGACAAAACTGCAAAGAGGGGCTGTTTTTCACAGTCCCTCTTCTCTCATGCGCAAGGTCAGGCAAGGCGTTTTGCGGCTTATGCCGCACCCGACCCGCCCGCGCATATGGATATTTTTCAGTCAATGCCGGATTGTCATTCCCCCTGAATCTGCTTCAGATCCGCAAAGGTTTTCAGCGGCCAGGTCACCTTCTCATGGGTAGCCGCCTCGCCCAGTCCGGCGCCGTCAAAGCCACCGGCTACAGCAGCGTCAATACCCGCCAGCGCGTCTTCCACGACAAGGCAGTCCTTCGGCTCCAGGCCAAGAAACTCGGCGCCCTTTAAGAACACCTCCGGATGCGGCTTGGAGTGTGTGATATTGGTACCGTCGCTGATCGCGTCAAAATAATCGCCCAGCCCGATCCGGTTCAGGATCAGCTTCGCATTTTTACTGGAGGAGCCGATCGCCAGCTTCGCGCCAGTCGCCCGCAGCGCATCCAGCGTCTCCTTTACTTCCGTGCTTAAGTCCGCAGGAGACATCTGCTCCAGCAGGCCGCGATACATCTCATTCTTCTTCGCCGCCATCTGCTCCTTCTCTTCCTGCGTATATTCCTTCTCGCTTCTTTCCAGAATGATGTCCAGGCTTGCCATACGGCTCACACCGCGGAGACGATTGTTGATCGTCTCGTCAAAATATACGCCAATCTCATCTGCCAATGCCTTCCATGCCTGGTAATGATACTTGTCCGTAAAGCAAATCACACCGTCAAGATCAAAGATAATGCCCTGATACTTCATCTTCAAAGTCCTCCTGTATTTTCCAGAAACGGTCTCCGCCGTTGTCCTTTTTCTTGAGTATACCATTAAATGTGTCCGTCCGCAATTGCAAGTTTTCACCTGTTTCCGACTTACAGGATGAATATTTAAATTTTATAAGCTTCAAAGTATCTTTCAAAAATTTCCTCGCTGTAGGCTTTTTTTCGTTCCATTCTTTCGAAAGCTTCCTGATCAAAATCTCTTTTCACGCATCTTTCATAGGCAGATTTTAGCAAATACTCTGCTCTGGCTTCGAGAATTTTCTTATAAAAGCACTTACGGATATCCGCCAGAAAATCCTGTGCGTCGATAAAAGCCATAACTTCTGGCATTTTTTCAAGTATCACGGGAACAACGGTAATCACAGCTTCTGTGATTCTCTCACTGTATCCGGAATGCAGCAGATCATAATAGCTTAATTTTACCTGGTTCATTGCAAGTGCTGCCTTAGGAAAAAGAAAAACCCGCTTCATAATTTCTTTTTCGTCCGAAAGAACCTGCTCCATTCCATGTGCCGCCAAAGCCGGGAACAGAGTACTGCCATTATCATAAATTGGAGATGCTTTTATTCCTCCATCCCTGCTAACCAGATATCCCCAGTTACCCATATGTCTGTCAAAGTTTCCGATTAGAGCGTCGCCAACAAATCTCCGCCAATAGGTATCCAGAAATTCCTCTTTTTTCTGCTTCAGCATGGTATCCTTTGAAATGACATACTCCAGCTGAGAATACTCTGGCACTCGCCCAACATCATCACTGTCGTAATATTTTCTCAAATATCGTCCGAACTCAATCAAATGCTCCGAATCACTTGTGAAATTTTTGCAGGCTACTAAAAGCTCCTGATTCCTGGTAGCCAGAAATGTTTCATGTGTATCAAATCCAACAATTGCAAGAATATGACTGGATAAATACTCAGACAAAACATTATTTACATAGCTTGTATCTAAATCATTCATCCGAGTATGCTGCTCGGAATACTTCACAAGGTACCTCTCTCCGTTTGGGCTGATCAGTCCTTCCTTCCTGTCAGAGCCACTATAATCCGCAAAAATATCTTCTTCCCAATCATCCAGGGGCGGAAACGCGAACTTATCAAAAGATTCCAAAGAAACTCCGTGCATCCGGCAGCCTCCCTTCACATTACTTTCCTTGCTTTTTTCTATGCATACTCACAACCTCGCCGCTCGTTGACCCCAGTACTTTCCACTCATAAGCAGCAGAAATCCTTTCAAGTCATATTGTACCATAAGAAAAACCATTTGTCAGCAAGCAGACCGGGAGTCCTGGCAAATGGTTTTCTTATATTCTTATATTCCTGTATTCTTATATTCTGATGTACCTATGTTCCGGTGGTCGCGGATTCCTTTACGCCGGCTGTCTCTTTTCGGACTTCTTATCCTTCTCCGGCTTAAACACCAGAAAATCATTAAACACACCAGTCCGCTGCAGCGCTCTCGCGAGCACGTAATAGATAATGGATTCAATCGGCCACATAATCACGTTCTTCAGAGCTCTGGCCGGAAGCAGTGCCATGAATCCCTGTCCATACAACACGGAAAGCCAGTAGGTAGCCAGACCGACATTTACGATCAATGCGACAAGGCCATCCGCGGCAAGCACTCTCCAGAGCTCCAGCGGCCGCTTGTAATAAAAACAGCCATAGATAAAGGCCGCCAGCATCGCGTCAAAGGTAAAGCCAAAGAAAAATGCGCCGTCTGGCTTGATCAGATATTTGAGAACATCGAGAATCGCCCCGAACAGCGCGCCGGTCGTTGGACCGAAGAAAAGATCCACCAGCTGATTGGGGATATTGGAAAACCCAATCCTGATGTAAGGGCCGATGTTGATGGACGACACATAGCTCAGGACTACCGCGAGAGCTGCCAGCATCGCGCAGAAAGTCATGACCTTGACTTTCTTCAGTTCCCTGCCGGACTCTGCCAGCATACTCAGAAACTTATGCATAAGAAAAACACCTCCATAATGTGTCATGGCTGTTCAGAACATACACTTTAAGACGGAGAGGAAGCGTCTGCCTTTCCTCCACGCAAGCTGTGTCGATGCTCCAAACAACGCAGAAGGAGCCGCCCCATCACGTACCATATCTTTGCGGCTCTGTTTCACCGCCAGGCAGGTGTAATGAGACTTCCACCACAGGCTGCAGCCCTGCCAAAAGGGACATTCCCTTCTCATCTGGCAAAGCCATCTATAAATAATACGCCATCCACATTATGAGATGTCTCATAACTGTAGCAACGGGTGCGGAAAATATATCGTAAATCTCTGTCCTTTCAGATGCGCGGAACCGGCGGCTCAAACCGTGCTCGTCCCTGGCGCGTCAAAGGCTGGATTTTTCGTTTCACGGCGACTCCCCATCCAATGAACACTTCACGCATAGATTCCTACTTCGCTATTATTTATATTGATTTGGATTATAGCACGTATTTCCGGATATGCAAGTGTTTCCTGCAATTGTACAAAATTTTACACATTATCGGGCCAGACGTCACTGGTCACACCCTGACCAGGTTTATACGGATTCCAAATATGGAGCCCGTCTTCAGAAGTTAACGCTGAAATTTTCGGGAGCAAAGTTCACCTCTG
>JAJQGP010000061.1 GCA_021200475.1 Lachnospiraceae bacterium | reverse complement strand
GAAACTTTCCACTAAGTTAACGCCATTTTTTAATGTAGAATCCTGAAGTCAGGGATTATATTCTTTTGCTCAATTTTAATCAATTACTGAATATGTGGTCGCGCGACCACATGTAAAATTGCCCATATTTCTCTCTGAGTGCTTCGGACTTCCATACAAATATTTCTGCAGACCATTCGGGCAGGCATTGCTGCCTGCCCGGAACTGCGTATTTCTCACATTTATAACACTTCAAAACAACAGGCCACAGACTATGAGAACCGTCTTTCACAGAGGGTGCATTCCGTGGTCTGCCCCAGCTCCTCACAGCTTACGCGAACCATCGTCTGCACGCCGGAACCCGGACGGACATAAAGGACCAGACGGCCTCTGCGCGTTTTTCTCCAGTTTTCTGTGTAGGAGGTCAGATCCGCCAGGTCTCCGTTTTCCAGGCCCAGAAGAGTACCGTTCTCCACCTCTGCACGGATGGTCATATCCTCGTTCGCGGCCAGACGCCCCTGCGCATCAAGAAGAGATACCTCGATCTGCGCAATCTGTGCGTGGGTTTCCGCCGTTTTGCAGTCCATTTCTGAGGATTCCCATACCTTCACAGCCAGCTGCGCTGCCGGGCCGCTCGTCTCCAGGCTGCACGATACCTCTTCCGCGCCGTCCCGGCCTGAGGCGTTTTCCGAATGCGGCGCGGCTTCCCGACCGGTGGAAGGAACGGATGCTTCTTCCTGTTCCCCATCTCCATGAGCGACTGCCTTTAAGATCCCCGGCTCGAATGTTACCCTCCACTCATAGCGGCCATATTCTTCGCTCCACACGCCGCTTCCCAGGGAGGTTCCATTCAGGAACAGCTCCGGAGCTTTTATGTTTGCGAAGCAGAAAACCTCCACCTGTGTCCCCGGCGTATAATTCCAGGAGGCCTGAAAATCCTTCCATTCGGGATCGCGCTTTTCGGCAGCGCCGTTCTCCTCCTCCCCGGCCGCAGTCAGCAGACAGAGGTATGGCTTCTCGCTCCAGAAGGCTTTGCGGCGGTAGTACGCCGGCTTTTCATTGCCGGCCAGGTCGAGAAGTCCTGCACCGGAGCCGTGAATCGGCCAGCCATGTGCTTCGCCGAGGTAATCAATACCGGTCCAAAGAAATTGTCCGCTGATGTAGGGATGATCAGCCACCGCCCTCCATGCCTGATAGCTGTGGCTGTTCTCACTTCCCAAAAATGGTTTTTCCGGAAAGCGCGCGTGATCCTGCTCGTAAAGATGCTCTTTGTAATTGTAGCCCACCACATCCAGCTCGTCGAGGAAGCCAATCCGGGAGGAAAGCTCCGGAAAAGCTGCCGCCAGCGTCACCGGGCGGGAGCCATCCAGGCTGCGGGTGATATTTGCCAGCCACGCCGCAATCACAGTGAGCCGCCGGGCGTCCGGCTTGTCTGGATTGTACATCATCTCTGCCGCCGGTTTGTCGGCGTCATTGTTGCCCACCATAGCCTGAAAATCCGGATGGCAGTAGGGATCGTTCGGATAATCGATTTCATTTCCGATGCTCCAGAGAATAATGGAAGGATGGTTCCAGTCCCGGCGGATCATCGCAGTCAGATCCGCCTCATACCACTGCGGGAAATCTTCCGCATAGCCCTGATGCTTCGGCGGATAAACATTGTGTCCCGTCGACCATTTATTTTTGGGATTTTCCCACTCATCAAACGCCTCATCCATCACCAGCAGACCAAGCTCATCGCAGAGGTCATACAGCTCCGGCATATGCGGGTTATGACTGGTGCGAATCGCGTTGCACCCCGCTTCTTTCAGCTTCAGCAGGCGGCGGAGCCAGACCTCGCGGGTCATCGCCGCACCCAGACAGCCGCCGTCATGGTGTACGCATACACCCTTCAGCTTCCGGTTTTCCCCATTCAGGAAAAAGCCCTCATCCGGATCAAATACCGCCGTGCGGATACCGACCTTCTGCGTCTGCGCAAGCCAGTAAACGCCTTCGTCGCAGTTTTTGCAGCTATTTCCGCCTGCCTTTCCTTCGCTCCGCTCTCTTGCCTGTTCGATTTCTTCCGTTGTCTCTGTGCAGCACAGTTCCTCTTCGGTCAGGCTATCCTCAAACCATTCGTTTGCGGTCAGAGAGGTTGCCGCCAGTTCCGTCACAAGCGTATACAGATACGGCGTATCTGTCGACCAGAGCCGCGGATTTTCCACCGCACCGTCCAGCTGCATCTCACCTGTCTCTCCCGCGGCAAGGGGCATCTGCGATTCCCAGGCAGCTGCCTCCTGCCGGTCCGCGTCAAGCAGGCGGAAGCGGGCCTGCAGCTGAACCTCGTTCTCCGAATCATTGGCAAATTCCGCGCGGATATGAATCCGTGCACTCTGTGCAGCTGCAACAGCAGAAATGTCCTCCCGGCGGCAGGCCGCGCCGCATTCGGAAAACATTTCATGTCCGGACGGCGCGGTTGACGGATCGCAGCCGTTCCCGCATACCGCCATTGTCCGGAACTGTGTCCCATGCAGCACCGGATGCACCGGCTCTTCCGCGATCAGCCAGACCTTTCGGTAAATTCCCGAGCCGGTAAACCAGCGGGAATCCGCCAGATCCGTGTGCGTCACCTGCACGCTGATCTCATTCTCCCGATCGCCAAAGCTCGCAAAATCTGTAATATCATAGCTGATCTCACTGTAACCGTATGGCCGTTTCCCAAGATGATAGCTGTTGCACCAGATCCGGCTGTTTTTATAGATGCCGTCAAATACAATCCGGATCCGCTTTCCCCGGTACGCCTCCGGCAGAGAAAAATGCAGCCGATACCAGCCAATTCCGCCGGCCAGATAGCCGGTACCACTGGAATATTCCTTCTGAAAAGGCATATGTACCGACCAGTCATGCGGCAAAGCTACCTCTTCCCAGTCCTGATCGTCATAACCCTTGTACCATGCCTCGGGCACATCCCCGTAATGAAACCGCCAGCCTTCATTTAAAGTCATAATCGCCTGATTCATGTCGATCTTTCCTTTCCTGTTATACTCACAAGCCCTTCCTAAACGCACATCCATATGCTCCGATCCGTCCTAAACGCGTGCCACTGACACGCGGGACCGTTCAGCACCGCGATGGAGCCGGCTTATCAGGAAAAGCCGGCAAACGCGCTTTTCTGCTGATAAGCCATTGCGTGCATCCATCAGATCACCCGAAACAGCTTCGCTCCATGCGCTTCCACGGCCGCCGAAATACGCATTCCATCCGAGCCCTCCGTCGCGCCGCTCCAGAGCTCCCGCAGCTTCAGGCCGCCCTGCTCTGCCGCGCGCTGCTGCAGTGCGGCAGACGCCTCCGCCGGAAAAGCATCCGCAAGCTCATCCACGGAAACAGAGACCTCCGCCTTTGCGTCTTTCAAATTAAACAATGCCACGTACAGACCGCTGTCCTCCCGGTTCCCGGTTCCGGCGTCGCAAAAGCTGCCCCATACGGCACAGTCCTTTGACCGCTGTACCTGTACACCGTGGTGTCCGTCCTGCATCAGCGCCAGCACCTCACGGTTCGTAAGCAGTGACAGCGTCCAGTCATCCAGCTTTGTCATCTCTGCGCCCAGCATCAGAGGAGAGCGGAACACACACCAGAGCGTCATCATCGTGATCTGCTCCGGTCTGGTAAAACCGCACTGGCGTTCCTGACCAAAGCCTTTTCCCAGAAATCCAAGCGGCAGCATGTCGCAGTCCGGGAAACAGCCCGGCTTTACATGATTCTGCCACAGCTCGCAGCGCTCAAACATATTCAGCAGCAGCGCCCAGTCGTCCCAGAAATCATCCGTAATCCGCCACATATTTGCGTATTTCTCATAGTGCCACGCTTTCTCGATCAGCGCCGGTCCCGGAGAGAGGCTGAGTACAATCGGCCTGCCGCACTTCTGGATCGCCGCCTGCAGCATCTCCACCTCATGCTCCGCAGAATACGGATTCAGCGGATAAGCATTCGTATTACAGATATCGTCGCACTTCACATAATCCACACCCCACTGCGCATACAGGGCAAAAATCGAATCGTAGTATGCCTGGCTTTCCTTCTCATCACGCAGGCCATACATATCCGGATTCCAGCGTGAAATGGAAAACGGATCCGCCACATCCGCCGCGGTCACCTCTGTGCCGTATACCGGCAGGTGCGCCTGTGCCGCCGCGCGCGGTATACCGCGCATGATATGGATGCCGAATTTCAGTCCCAATGAATGGACATAATCCGCCAGAGGCCCAAAGCCCGCGCCATTCACCGAAGATGGAAACCGGTCCGGATCCGGCAGCAGCCGGCCGTACGCATCCATCTCCAGCTCACTGAAGGGAATATACTGATAGCGGTCGCGCATGGAACCCGCCCCGCGTGCGTACCACTGAATATCCACCACAATGTATTCCCAGCCGTACTCCTTCAGATGTGCCGCCATGTAATCCGCATTTGCCTTTACCTCGGCTTCCGTCACTGAAGTGTCATAGTAATCATAGCTGTTCCAGCCCATAGGCGGGGTCTGTGCAAACTGATTCTTATTCATCGTATCATCCTCCTGTTCTCTGATCTGCTCTCCTGTTATTACAGCGAAGCGTATTCTAGCATAACCGATGTTATTTTACAATATAAAAAATTCGTGTAACTGTTAGCAGCATCATCCTGCGCTCTCCAGGCGGCTTAGCTTCGCCGTCTGATCCGCCGCGATGCAGTTGTCAATGATCTCCTGAATGTCGCCGTCCAGTATCTTGTCCAGCTTATAAAGTGTCAGGTTGATCCGGTGATCCGTCACCCGCCCCTGTGGGAAATTATAGGTGCGGATTTTCTCCGAGCGGTCGCCCGAACCTACCTGAATGCGGCGGGCCTCCGCCTCCGCGTCATGCGCTTTCTGCCGTTCCAGGTCATACAGCTTTGCCCGCAGCACCTTCAGCGCCTTGTCCTTATTTTTCAGCTGTGACTTCTCGTCCTGGCAGGAAATTACAATGCCGGTCGGAATGTGCGTCAGCCGGACCGCTGAGTCCGTGGTGTTGACACACTGGCCGCCGTTGCCGGACGCGCGGAACACATCAAATCTGCAGTCATTCAGGTCAAGCTGCACATCCACCTCCTCTGCCTCCGGCATGATCGCTACCGTAATCGTCGAAGTGTGAATCCGCCCGCCGGACTCTGTCTCCGGCACACGCTGTACCCGGTGGACGCCCGACTCGTATTTCAGCATGGAATAGGCGCCCTGACCGGTCACCATAAAGCTCACATACTTCATACCGCCGATTCCGATCTCCTCCAGGTCCATGGTCTCCACCTTCCAGCGGCGGCTCTCCGCATAATGCACATACATACGGTAAATCTCCGCAGCAAACAGTGCTGCCTCATCCCCGCCCGCGCCCGCGCGAATCTCTATAATGACGTTTTTCTCATCGTTCGGATCCTTTGGCAGCAACAATATTTTCAGCCTCTTCTCCAGCGCCGCAACCTGTTCCCGCGCATCGGACAGCTCTTCCTTGAGCATCTCACGCATCTCCTCGTCGGATTCCTCCTCCAGCATCGCCAGAGATTCCTCAACCGTCTCTTTGTTCTTTTTGTATTCCTGATAAGCATCCACGATCGGCTGCAGGCTGGCCTGCTCCTTCATCAGCTTCTGAAAGCGCGCCGGATCCGCCACTATGGACGGATCATTCAGCATATTCAGGATCTCCTCCAGCCGCAGCTGCAGATCTTCTAATTTATCAAACATAATAACCTCCCTCCACTACATGATGATTCCCGCATCCGCCGGAACTGTAAACGGATCTCACGCGTCATAAATGCCTTCCGCCACACGATCATTCCCCGCATCTGCCGAAGCCGCCAACAAATCTCACGCGTCATAAATGCCTTCCGCCACACGATCATTCCCTGCCAGGTCCTTCGAGACCCGTACCTGCGAAAAACCGTACCGCCGCAGCAGGTCCGCCACCTCCGTTCCCTGATCATAGCCGATCTCCAGCAGCAGCCATCCGCCGGAGCGCAGATAGTCCCTGCTCTCACAGACAATTCTCCGATAAAACTCCAGCCCGTCCATCCCGCCATCCAGCGCCATCCGCGGCTCGTGCAGACGCACCTCCTCCGAAAGCTCCTCAATGACCCGCGTGCGGATATAGGGCGGGTTCGAGACAATCAAGTCAAATCCTTCCGCAGGCTTCGTTATCTGCGTAAATAAATCGCTCTGGAAAAACCGCACATCCACGCCCAGCCGCCGGGCATTCTCCCGCGCCACCGCCAGCGCGTCCGCCGAAAGATCTGAAGCACAGACCTCTGGCATCCGCTCGCACAGCTTCGCAATGCTCACCGCGATGCAGCCTGACCCCGTACACAGATCCAGCACACGGTACCTGTCCTTTTCCTCCCGCGGCAAATCAGCATTCTGCCCGGCCTTGTTCTTTCCCGGCACCGCGTCAGAGCGCAGCGACGCCTTAATTTTTTCCAGCGCCAGCTCCACCAGCGTCTCCGTATCCTGCCGCGGGATCAGCACAGCCTCGCTGACAAGAAAAGGAAGTCCCATAAATTCCTGCTCCCCGGTCAGATGCTGAAGCGGGATGTGTGCGCCGCGCTGAGTCACCAGCGCAGCATACGCATCCCGCTGTTCTTCCTTCATGCTTTTGTCGCGGTCAGCCAGATACCTCGCCCGGCTGACCCCGGTCACATACTCCAGCAGATACCAGGCATCCACCGCGGCGTCCTCAATCCCGCGGGCAGCAAGATACTGCTCTGCGGCAGTGCAGGCCACTCTCAGAGACGCTCCCTGGGGCAGACAAACCCCACCTTCTTCACGCAGAACTTTTCCTTCTGATTTATCGTCCTGCAGTTTTCCCTCCAGCGTCCGGAATGCACATTTCGCAGTAGTTTCTTTCGTAGCCTCTGTCTGACACCACATCATACTTCCGGCATTTCCAAATCGTTCCCATTCCATTTCCACGCTCATGCGTGTGCTCCAGTCATCTGGCCAGATTGCTCTCCCGCAGCTGCAGAAGCATCTGACTGTGCCAGCTCTCCCTCTGCCGTCTCTTCCCACTCATAGTGGGTCCCGAACTGCTCATTTTCGAACTTTTTCCAGTTAAAGACGGCCTCGACCGACGCAATCCCGACCTCGATCATGGAATCATCCGGCTCTTTGGTCGTCATATGCTGCATCATCATCCCCGGACGGCTCAGAAAATTGATCACCTTATTGTCCGTGCGCCCCGCCAGCTGAATGAACTCATACGACACACCGGCAATCAGCGGCAGAAGCGCAATCCGCAGAATCAGCCGCCACGGACCTTTGCTCACATGAAATACCGTAAACAGCGGAATGCTGAACAGCATAATAAAAATGATGCTGATAAACATCACGATAAACAGAAAGCTCGTGCCGCAGCGCTTGTGCTCGCGGGAACACTTCCGCACATTCTCCACCGTCAGCTCCAGGCCATTTTCAATGCAATTGATGCACTTGTGCTCCGCGCCATGGTACATAAATGTACGCTGGATATCCCTCATCTGCGCAATCAGAACAAGATAGGCAAAGAAAATCACCAGCTTCACCGCGCTCTCGATCATCAGAAGCGCCATTTCCGACTGAATCCGGCCCTTCAGCAGTCTTGACAGAAAATACGGAAGCAGCATAAATAGTCCAATCGAAAAAACCAGTGAAAAGATCACCGTCACTGTCATGATCCAGTCATTATCCCCGGACTCCTCGCCTGCCTCGGCCTCCCGCTCAATCCGCTTCTCACACTTCTCAATCACCTTCTGCGCTGCGTCCATCTTCCCCTTCGCGCGCAGCTTCTCCGCCTTCTCCAGCGCCTTCCTGCGCTCCTTCGCCTCCCACTCGGCGTGCTCCGTCTCCGTCTCCTCCGCAAAAAAGGTCGCGGAAAACATCAGCGTCTTCATGCCGAGAATCAGCGAATCAAAATAATTCACAACACCGCGGATGATCGGCAGCCTGACAAACTTATTCTTCTGAAGCTTCTGGCTGGAACACTCCTGCGTGTCCACCACAATCTTCCCGTCCTGCGTCCGGACAGCCACCGCGTACCGACCGCCATTGCGCATCATAACGCCCTCGATGACCGCCTGACCTCCTATACCAGATGGTTTCATACGAAATTCCTTTCCTTAAACGAAAACAGGTTGAGATTACAAGAACCTCAACCCACGCGTTTCTATCCTCAATTCTACTGAAGACCATACTTTTTATTGAACCGCTCAATACGTCCGCGCGCGGCAGTCGCTTTCTGCTGTCCGGAATAGAACGGATGGCACTTCGAGCAAATCTCCACATGAATGCTCTTCTTCGTAGAACCTGTCACAAATGTGTTCCCACAGTTGCAGGTAACCTCTGCCTGATAATACTTCGGCTGAATCGCTTCCTTCATTTTATTCACCTCTTCTTCTCTGTTTTGTGAACTGCTGATCTCCCTGACAGACACCACAGCCGTCCGAAACGCCGGGACACAATACACGACCCGTCCCGCTCCGCGATCGCCGCTGCTCCTGTGAAGACCAATTCCCGGTCAATGCCGCTCGACTGTTACCACGGCAAGTATCCCCGGACTATCCCTGCAAGTCCCTGCAGTTCTGCGCACATGTACCGTTTATCACCGGCACAGCCATACGCGAAATCTCTTTACACAACACTCAGAGAATAGCATAGTTCGACAGTAAAAGCAAGGATTTTTTATAAAAAACCAGGGTTGTTTCACGAAGTTATTTGACGTAAGAATAAACTCTTTGATGTGATAG
>JAJQGP010000002.1:5650-38117 GCA_021200475.1 Lachnospiraceae bacterium | reverse complement strand
TTATTTACAACAAAAAAGAGAGGTACAAACCTCTCCAAAGTGTTTAACTGCCGGAACAAGGCGTGTGAATCATGATTGCTGATGCAGAATAAAATAATTGACAAACGAAAGGTTTTTGCATAGACTGTTGGCAGACAATGTTGAAGTGGCGTAAGGGTTCAGAACAGCATCGAAATTGTTCTGAATTGTTACGAAATGGATCGTCAGATGGAGTGAAAGAGGGATACGTGGATCGTATCCTGCGCAGAGAATGAGGAGCGAATATGAGAGTCTATAATACACTTTCGAAAAGAAAAGAAGAATTTGTCACACTGGAGCCGGGCAAGGTGAAGATGTATGTGTGTGGACCGACGGTGTATAACCTGATCCACATCGGAAATGCCCGCCCGATGATTGTGTTTGATACCGTGCGCCGGTATCTGGAGCATAAGGGTTATGAAGTCAATTATGTGTCAAACTTTACCGACGTGGATGATAAAATTATCGCAAAGGCAAATGAGGAGGGTGTCTCTTCCCAGGAAATTTCAGAGCGTTATATCGCGGAGTGCCAAAAGGATATGGAGGCGATGAATGTGCGCCCGGCAACGACGCATCCGCGAGCGACACAGGAGATCGACGGGATGATCGCCATGATCCAGACGCTGGTGGACAAGGGCTATGCCTATGATGTGGATGGCACGGTCTATTTCCGCACACGGAAGTTTCAGGAATATGGCAAGCTTTCCCACAAGAATCTGGATGATCTCCGTTCCGGCAACCGCTCGCTGCTGGTGACCGGTGAGGATCAGAAGGAGGATCCGCTGGATTTTGTCCTCTGGAAGCCGAAGAAGGAAGGGGAGCCGTCCTGGCCGTCGCCGTGGAGTGACGGGCGTCCGGGCTGGCACATTGAGTGCTCGGTGATGTCGAAGAAATACCTCGGAGAGCAGATTGACATCCATGCGGGCGGGGAGGACCTGATTTTCCCGCATCATGAGAACGAAATCGCGCAGAGCGAGTGCTGCAATGGCAAAGAGTTCGCAAAATACTGGCTGCACAATGCCTTTTTGAATATCGACAACCGCAAGATGTCCAAGTCTCTCGGCAATTTCTTTACAGTGCGGGAGATTCTGGAAAAATATGACCCGCAGGTGCTGCGCTTCTTTATGCTGAGCGCGCACTACCGCAGCCCGCTGAACTTCAGTGCGGATCTGATGGAGGCGGCAAAGAACGGGCTGGACCGCATCCGCAACGCGGTTTCGAATCTGAAATATCTGATGGATTGCGGCGCAGCCGCGAAAAAAGCGGATTCCGGTGTACCAGGAGGTGCTGCCGGAGAGCAGAATTCCGCCGCGCAGGACAGGGCTTCCGGAATGACGGCCGCGGAAGAGAGCCTGCTTGCCGGCATGAAAGGCTACGAAGAAAAGTTCGATGAGGCGATGGATGACGATTTCAATACGGCGGACGCGATCGCAGTGATCTTTGAACTGGTGAAATTCGCAAACAGCAATCTGACCTCGGAGAATTCCCAGGCACTGCTGCAGGTGGCGTATGATGAGATTGTGAGCCTGAGCGACATCCTCGGCCTGATCGTGGAAGAGAAGGAAGAACTGCTGGATGCGGACATTGAGGCGCTGATCGCAGAGCGCCAGGCGGCGCGAAAGGCAAAGAACTTCGCACGCGCGGACGAGATTCGCAATTTGCTGGCCAAGCAGGGGATTTCGCTTCTGGATACGCGGGAAGGCGTCAAGTGGAAACGCGCCTGAAATGTATGCCGGCTGTTACACATACGAAACGTGTTCTGGCGCAGCCTGACAGCAAGTGTCAGGCTCGCCGTGAATAGTACCTGCCTGCTTCATAATCACCTGTGTTTCGTACCAGGCGAATATTCAGGTACCGTCCGGTGCCGCACAGGAGCCGCAGCATGGTTTTGAAAGAGCAGCATAAGCTGTAAGGATGAAATAGCGGAGTATCATAAGAATGCAGAAAACAGAAGCGGAGATGGAACGAAGAACAGAGCAAAATCTGACACAGATTCTGGATACCACGTTCGCACTCCCGACAAAAGACTGGAAACAATATGCGCCGCTGACCCTTGCGTATATCGGGGATGCGGCGTATGAGCTGTTGATTCGGACGATTCTGGTGAAACGGGAGGATATTCAGACGCAGAAGCTGCACCAGAAGGTGACGCATTGTGTCAGCGCGAAAGCACAGGCACGGATGATCGCGGCTCTGCTGCCGGATTTGAGCGAGGAGGAAGCGGCGATTTACCGGCGCGGGCGGAATTCGAAGCCCTACACAAAGGCGAAAAACGCCACTATGATTGAGTATCTGGAAGCGACCGGCTTCGAAGCACTCATGGGATACCTGTATCTGGATGGAAAGTTTGCGCGGATGACGGAGCTGGCTGCGAAAGGGCTGGATGCTCTGAACGTGAAATAAAGTCGGACAGCATGGTGCTTTTGAATGATTTACGCCGAAGAGGAAAAGACCGCAGACGGGCGTCCGCCAGGTGAAGACAAGTAAGAAGCAGGCAGTTGAGGTTTGCCTATGGAATAGAAAAGAAAGGCAGTACGGGAAACGTTGTGAGAGAAGAAAGAAATAATAATAAGGGAAACAGCTACGGAAGATATGGAAGACAAGAACGGGACAATAACCGCAAACAGCGATTTGAGCGCAGAGAAAGCGATAAGCCATATAAGGACAGCAGACGGAACGAAGTGAATGAAATTATCGAAACGGGATCGGAAAAACCTGTCGAAATCGGCGAAGACACTGGCATCATCGAGGGCCGCAATGCCGTTCTGGAAGCGTTCCGCGCCGGGAAGACGATTGACCGTCTTCTGATTCAGGACGGTTGTCAGGACGGCCCGATTCAGACGATCAAGCGGGAGGCGCGCAAGGCGGATACGATCATTGATTTTGTACCGAAGGAACGGCTGGATCATATGTCGGAGACCGGACGCCACCAGGGCGTGATTGCCTGTGCGGCTTCCTATGATTATGCAGAGGTGTCGGATATTCTGGCGGCAGCGCGGGAAAAAGGCGAAGCGCCATTTATAATTCTGCTGGATGGCGTGGAGGATCCGCACAACCTGGGCGCGATCCTCCGCACCGCGAATCTGGCGGGCGCGCATGGGGTGATCATTCCAAAGCGCCGCGCGGTTGGTCTGACAGCGGCGGTCGCGCGGACGTCCGCCGGGGCATTGAACTACACACCGGTCGCGCGGGTGACGAACCTGGGGAATACCATTGACGAACTGAAAAAAGAGGGCATCTGGTTTGCCTGCGCCGATATGAGCGCAGAACCGATGTACCGCGCGAATCTGACCGGGCCGATCGGCCTGGTGATTGGCGCGGAGGGCAGCGGTGTGAGCCGCCTTGTCCGGGAAAAATGTGATTTTACGGTATCGATACCGATGAAGGGCAATATTGATTCTCTGAATGCTTCCGTTGCGGCGGGGGTTCTGGCGTTTGAAATTGTGCGGCAGAGAGAGTATCTATAGGAGTCACGATTCGTAAGGATCAGTACCTGCAGCTTTGAAATTTGCCCTATTCGGCAGAAAAAGCCGGGAGGAGCAGGTTCATCCTTTGTGGATATGGAAGGACTGGCAGGGGATCATTTATGTGGATCAGGAGGAATGATAGAAAATGGGAAAATATTTTGGTACAGATGGGTTTCGCGGAGAGGCGAATGTGAAGCTGACGGTGGAGCACGCGTTCAAAGTAGGACGCTATCTTGGATGGTATTTTTGCTCCCCACACCGCAGGGCGCGGATTGTCATTGGCAAGGATACACGCCGCTCCAGCTATATGTTTGAGTATGCGCTGGCGGCAGGCCTGACTGCATCGGGCGCAGACGCGTTTCTGCTTCATGTGACGACGACGCCGAGCGTTTCCTACGTGGTGCGCACGGAGGACTTTGACTGCGGCATTATGATTTCCGCGAGTCACAATCCATACTATGACAATGGCCTGAAAATCATCAGCGGCAGCGGAAAGAAGATCGAGGCTGAGGTCGAGGAGAAGATTGAAGCGTATATTGACGGCGAAATCGAAGAGATTCCGCTTGCGACCGGAGAGCGGATTGGCCGTACCGTAGACCATCAGGCCGGACGGAACCGTTACATTGGCCATCTGATTTCTCTCGCGACGCGCTCCTATAAAAACACGAAGGTCGGGCTGGACTGTTCAAACGGCAGCTCCTCCGCGATTGCAAAGAGCGTGTTTGACGCGTTGGGGGCAAAAACCTATGTCATCCACAATGAGCCGGACGGAACCAATATCAACCGGGACTGCGGCTCGACACATATCGAAGAGCTGCAGAAGTTTGTGCTTGACAACGGGCTTGACGTCGGCTTTGCCTATGACGGCGATGCGGATCGCTGTATCGCGGTGGATGAGAATGGAAGAATCATTGACGGCGACCTGATTCTGTATATCTGCGGCAAATATTTTAAAGAAAACGGTCAGCTGTTTCACAATACGGTTGTCACGACCGTTATGTCCAATATTGGTCTCTATAAGGCCTTTGACCGCGAGGGCATCCGCTATGAGCGGACGGCGGTCGGAGACAAATATGTCTATGAGAATATGTGCGAGAACGGACACTGCCTCGGCGGCGAGCAGTCCGGTCACATTATTTTCTCCAAATACGCGACCACGGGCGACGGCATTCTGACTTCTATTATGGTGATGGAAGTGATGATGGATAAAAAAATGAGCCTGGCGGCGCTGACCTCTGAGGTAGAAATCTACCCGCAGCTTCTGAAGAATGTGCGTGTTGCGGACAAAGCGGCTGCCCTGGGCAATCCGGCGGTACAGGACGCCATTGCGGCGGCGGAGGCGGCGCTCGGCGACGACGGACGTATCCTTGTGCGGAAAAGCGGCACTGAGCCGGTAATCCGCGTGATGGCGGAGGCGCAGACCGATGAGCTTTGTGCACAGCATGTGAATGCGATTATCGAGGTAATGAAAGAGCAGGGGCTGGTGATGGAGTGAAAATCGGTAAATGCCGTATAAACGTGTGATCCTGTATCGGGAAATTTTGCATAGATGTACAGTGCCAGGTGAGGCATTTTACGGATGCGGCTGCATCCTGGAGCTGTGTCTTTGCAATGATTCTGATGCTTAAAAACAGAATCATCTGGGAAAACAGAATAGAAATAAAGAGTTAAGAAGAGAAGAAAGAGGAAGAGAAAAATGGAACACAAATGGAAGCGGCTTCTGAGTTATTACAAACCATATCTGGGCCTGTTTCTCTCGGATATGTTTTTTGCGATCCTGGGAGCTGCTGTGACGCTGGCAATCCCGCTGATCGTTCGCTATATCACCTACAATGTCATCGAGCTGCCCTCGTCTGAGGCGGTGCCGATCATCGTAAAGCTGGGAATTGCCATGCTTGTGATGGCGGCGGTGGAGTGTTTTTGTAATTTTTACATTGGCTACTATGGACACGTCATGGGCGCGAAGATCGAACATGATATGCGTGATGAGATTTTCAGCCATTACCAGAAGCTTTCGTTTGCTTATTACGACAACCACCAGACCGGACAGATGCTTTCGCGCATTACTGCGGATCTTTTTGACATCAGCGAGCTGCTGCATCATGGACCGGAGGATGTGTTGATCTCGGTCATCAAGCTGATTGGTTCCTGCGTGATCCTTGCGCAGATCAACTGGCAGCTGACGCTGGTGACCTACCTGTTTATTCCGTTCATCGCGGGATACGCGCTTTTCCTGAATAAAAAGATGAAGGCCGCGTACAAGGAAAACCGCCGCCGGATGGCAGACATTAACGGCCAGATAGAGGACAGCCTCTCCGGCATCCGTGTGGTCAAATCCTTTGGCAATGAGCATATAGAAGAGGAAAAGTTCCATGCCGGCAATGAACGTTTTGTGGGGGCGAAAAAACTCAGCTATAAGTTTATGGCCATGTACAATTCCGGTCTTGGCCTGATGACGACTCTGGTCACGATTGTCGTGCTGCTGGTTGGTACTGGTCTGATCACGACTGGGCTGATGGCCATCGCGGATATGGTGACGTTTCTTCTGTATATCAATAATTTCACGGAGCCGATCAAAAAGCTGATCACACTGACGGAGCAGTTCCAGAACGGTTTCTCCGGATACGAGCGTTTCCTTGAAGTGATGGACATTGAGCCGGATATCCAGGACGCGCCGGATGCGGTGAGCATCGGTGTGGCAAAAGGAAACATTCGTTTCAAAAATGTTTCATTTAAATATGAAGAAAATCAGGACACCGTTCTAAGCCACATTGACCTGGATGTGAAAGCCGGGGATTATCTGGCGATTGTCGGCGCGTCAGGCGGCGGCAAGACGACTCTCTGCAGTCTGATTCCGCGCTTCTATGATGTGGACAGCGGCGCAATTCTGCTCGACGGGCAGGATATTCGCAAAATTAAGCTCTCTGACCTGCGCCGCCAGATCGGGATTGTGCAGCAGGATGTGTATCTGTTTACCGAAAACATTATGGAAAATATCCGCTACGGCAGGCCGGACGCGACCGATGAGGAAGTCATCGAGGCCGCAAAGCTGGCGAACGCACATGAGTTTATCTCCCAGCTGCCGGACGGCTATGCTACCAACATCGGCCAGCGCGGCGTGAAGCTTTCCGGCGGACAGAAGCAGCGTCTCTCCATCGCGCGTGTATTCCTGAAAAATCCGCCGATCCTGATTTTCGACGAGGCTACCTCTGCGCTTGATAATGAGAGTGAGCGTATTGTGCAGCAGTCTCTCGAAAAGCTGGCGAAAGGGCGCACCACCTTCGTCATTGCCCATCGGCTTTCCACGATTCGCAACGCGCAGAAGATCCTCGTCCTCACGTCAAAGGGCATCGAAGAGCAGGGGACGCACGAGGAGCTGCTTGCGAAGAACGGGGTATATACGAAGCTGTATGAGAACCGGTAGGACCAGAAGCGAAACAGTATGTACGATCAGGTTTCTGGTCACACCTGTAGAGGCAAAAATAAGGTAAATTTGGCCAGGGTGTGACCTGTAACACGATCAGACTGGAAAGGAAAAATATACAATTATGAAAATATGGGAATCAAACATCCGCAAGGTCACGCCCTATGTGCCCGGTGAACAGCCAAAGCGCACGGATGTGATCAAATTGAATACCAATGAAAATCCGTATCCCCCCTCGCCGAAGGTAGCGGAGGCATTGCGGCAGATGAGTACGGAGCCGATGCGCAAGTATCCGGACCCGGAAGCGTGGATGCTGGTGGAGGCGATTGCCCGGGAAGAAGGCGTTGTCCCAGAGCAGGTGTTTGTTGGTGTCGGCTCGGATGATGTGCTGGCGATGATTTTTATGACCTTTTTTAATTCACCGAAGCCTGTTTTTTTCCCGGATATTACATACTCCTTTTATGATGTATGGGCGGATATGCTGCGGATCCCTTATGAACAGAAGCCGTTGAATGAGGCGTTTGAGATCGAGAGCGGGAGCTACTATCCGGAAAACGGCGGTGTGATTTTCCCGAATCCGAACGCGCCGACGGGCGCGCTGCTGAGCCTGGATGTAGTGGAAGATATCCTCGCGCACAACCAGGATGTGATCGTTGTAGTGGACGAGGCTTATATTGACTTTGGGGGGACAACCTGCACAGGACTGCTGGAGCGGTATGATAATCTGATTGTGGTGAAGACCTTTTCCAAGTCGCGTTCGATGGCCGGGATGCGTATCGGATACGCCATCGCCAGTGTGGAACTCATCCGTTATCTGAATGATGTAAAGTATTCGTTTAACTCTTATACTATGAATCAGACAGCGATCGCGCTGGGAACGGCAGCGGCGGAGGATCACGCGTACTTTGAGGAGACCAGGCAGAAAATTATTACTACCCGTGAAAATGCGAAAACCGAATTGCGAAAACTGGGCTTTTCTTTCACGGATTCGATGGCGAATTTCCTGTTTGTGACACATGAGCGCGTTCCGGCGGCAGAATTGTTTGCAGCGCTCAAAGAGCAGGGGATTTATGTGCGTTACTTCAATAAGCCGCGGATTGACAATTATCTGCGTGTCACGATCGGGACGGATGAGGAGATGGAGCGGCTGTATGCGTTCCTGAGAGAATACCTTGGAGAAAATTGAGAAATCGCATAACAGACGCGTGAAAAGCTACAGGCCACATCCTGAGCAGATTTCCGTTATTTTTTCCCTGCAGGGGTGACCAGTAATGCGAAAACACAGATGCGCGGAACGGAGGAATTATGGCATCCTATGAAAGCTTTGCCCGGGTCTATGATCTTTTTATGTCGGATACCCCTTATGATGAGTGGTGTGAGTATCTGCACAGCCTGCTGCTGCGCTATGGAGTGACGGACGGACTGGTGCTGGAGCTGGGCTGCGGCACCGGGCAGATGACGGAACGGCTTGCTGCATGCGGCTATGACATGATCGGTGTAGACAATTCGCTTGATATGCTGGAGATTGCCCGCGAGAAGATGGCGGAGCGGGAAAGCGCTGCAAGGCGGGATGATGATGAAATCTCTGACTCTGCTATGCGGCGCAAACCTGAGGAAGAAGGTAAGATCCCAAAGCAGGAAACAGAGCCGGACATTCTTTATCTGCTGCAGGATATGCGCGAATTTGAGCTTTATGGCACGGTGCGTGCGGTGGTCAGCATCTGTGATTCTATGAACTACATCACGGAGGAAGCGGATTTATTGCAGGTGTTTCGCCTTGTCAATAATTATCTGGATCCGGGCGGAATCTTTATTTTTGATCTGAATACCCTTTATAAATATGAAGAGATTCTTGCGGAAAATGTATTTGCGGAAAATCGGGATGAGGGCAGCTTTATCTGGGAAAACTGGTACGATCCTGAGACACAGATCAATGAGTATGACCTGACTTTATATATCAGAAGTGAACGCAATGGGCTTCGTGGCGGCAGTATGGCAGGCGGTGACGATGAGGATAACGGCGGTGCGGTAAGTGGCAGTGCGGTTCGATGCGGCAGGGAAGATTCTTATGAGCGGTATGAGGAAGTGCACTACCAGAAGGCATACGCACTTGATCGCGTGAGTGAACTGCTCAGAGAAGCGGGGCTCCATCTGGAGTCGGTCTATGATGCATTTACGTTGGAACAGCCGCATCCGGAGAGTGAGCGGGTGTATTTTGTTGCGCGGGAGACGCGGAAACTGTAGTCTGTACCCAAAACGTTTCGCATACGTAATCGGACAGGCGGGTATGCGATGCAAAGGACTCTTGCCGACACAGGTTTCAGGCTGAAATAACGAGCGGGGCTCATGTGTCGAGCTTCGGTACCTCGTAGGTCTCATTATAGTTGAACTCTCCTGCGTCGATATCCGTGATCACGCTGTCCTCCCATGTGAAGCGCAGATACCGATAGATCACTTCATGCGTGCGCAGATAAGCGGAAGAACTCAGCAGGGAATACAGATCTTCATCTTCGATCTCGTTTTCCTCGCAGATTTCTTCCTCTGACATTGGTTCTTCATCAATAAAGAAGTTTGCGATGAGCGTTGAAATATTCTCATCATAAGGAATCCTGTTTATGGACATAACCAGATAGCTGGAATCTACGTCTGTGTAGGCAGCCTGAATCACATAGTCGCTGTATGCACGGATAAATTCGGACTTCCCATCGCCAACAGCGACTCCGTCCTGTGTGACGCCGTCTTCCACGTGAAATACCTCGGCTGAGGCTACTTTCTGTTCATTTTTATCACATCCGGTCAAAACGAAAACCGAAACAAGCAAAAGTAACAGTAATTTTTTCATAAGAAACAAACCTTCTTTTTTGTTCTCCTTATTAAAATATCACAAAATCTGCAAATATTCCAGATAAACTTAAGATTATTTTAAGGGAGAAGTATCCAAAAGAAATATGGAAATAAGGTGAACAAAACCTTAATTTTTAATTTCAACGGTTGACTTTTTTGGTGAATTGCCTTATCTTTCATATGTTTTCGAGATTTCACCCGTTTTTTACATAACATTTACATGTGCGTGTAACGAAAATGGTACGATTCAGAACAGCAGGCCGTGGGTATTCCCTTCGGTCTGGACTGTTACAGGAAAATAACGCGAGACGGCAAGGCCTTTTGCTTTATCATTCGGAAAAGCGGCAGAGGCAGACGAATTTCGCAGAGAGGAGGAGATTGTCTGGTGTTTGGCAGAAAGAACAGAAACACAAAAGCAGCTGAACAGACAAACGTGTCAGAAGCAGCAGGTCCGTTGGATGCGGCTGGCTGTATGACACAGAAGGTGGAAGATAAGACGGAGAAAATTAAGAAAAGTAAGGGAAAAAAGGAAAAAGCGGTAAAACCGCCCAAACAGGCAAAGCCGCGCAATCCGAAGCTGGATCGTGTACTTGCCTGGATGAACCGCTATTCCATTTTACTTCAGATGTTTTTGGCCTGCGGGGTGTGCTTTGTGATTGAGTGGATATCCCGACACTCCTTCCTGGAAGCGTGTGAATTTGCCGCAGACCGGAATCTGGTGTTTTTGTATAACTCATTTTTGATCTGGGTAACCCTGACTTTTGCGTACTTAGTAAAGCGAAGAGTAGCAGCGCGCACGCTGATCTGTGCGTTCTGGCTGTTTCTGGGTACTATTAACGGCTGTATTCTGGCAAAGAGGGTATCACCGTTTGGCTGGACGGATATAAAGATGGTGGGTGATTTGCTTACCATGAAGAGCAGCTATTTTACCGATACGGAGGCGGCGATTGTGATCGCAGCGGTAGTCGCGGTCTGTGTCCTGCTGGTGATTCTCTGGATAAAGGGGCCAAAGTTTCAGGGAAAGACACACCGGCTTGCCGGTGGCTGTCTGATTCTGCTGGTGGCTGTGATGATCGTGCCGAATGTGACAGACGCTGCGAAGAGCAGCAATGTCCTGGCCTCGTATTTTGAAAATCTTGCACAGGGATATAAGGATTACGGATTTGTCTACAGCTTTTCTTCCAGTGCGCTGGATCAGGGGATGAGTACGCCGTCCGGGTATTCGGAGGAAGCGGTACAGGCAGTGCTGGATCATATCAGCGATGCCCTGGATGAAGAAACTGACACAGAGGAACAGGCAGCAGAAGCTGGCACGGATCTGGACGCACAGGCAGATACAGGAACGAATGAGGATACATCGGCAGAGAACGGCATGGGTGTGGACATATCAGCCGATGCGGATGTACTGTCCGATGAAGAAGATATGACCTGTGCATCTCTCATGCAGACGAGTGCTGTAAAAACGTGCTCGTCGTCAGAAGGTGCGGATGAGACAGAAGAGACAGAGATTTCAGAGGAAACGGGGGATTATGATGACTGGGAGTACCCGAACATCATCGTCGTGCTTCTGGAATCTTTTGTTAATCCGGATATGATTACGTTTCTGGAGACCAGCGAAGAGGCGGTTCCGAATTTTGAGTATCTGACGGAAAATTATACATCCGGGTATGTGGAAGTCCCGGTGGTCGGCGCGGGCACAGCGAACACGGAGTTTGAGATCCTGACCGGGATGAGTATGCAGTTCTTTGGCCTGGGTGAGTATCCGTATAAAACGATTCTGAAGGAGACAAACTGTGAGAGCATCGCTTCCGACCTGGCGACACTCGGCTATGGCACGCATGTTGTGCACAACAACGGCGGCAATTTCTACAGCCGGGCAAATGCCTTTTCCCAGATGGGATTTGATACATTCACCAGCAAGGAGCTGATGGATATTCAGGAATATACGCCGCTTGGGACCTGGGCAACGGATGAGATCCTGGTCGGTGAAGTGGAAAAATCTCTGAACTATACACCGGATCAGCAGGATTTTGTCTATACGATCACGGTGGGCAGCCATGGCGATTACCCGCAGTATGAGGTACTTGAGGACCCGGAGATTACGATTTCCGGCGTGGAAGACGAGGGCATGGCCTATGCCTGGGAATACTACGTAAACATGCTGCATGAGGTGGATGAGTTCATTGGCGACCTGATTGAGATGCTCGAAGAACGCGGGGAGCCGACCTATGTTATCATGTTTGGCGATCATCTGCCAACCATGGATCTGACGGAAGAGGATATGTCGACAGGCAGCCTGTTTCTGACCCCGTATGTGACCTGGAACAATCTTGGCCTGGAGAAAAATGACAGTGACATGACCTCCTACCAGCTTCTGGCGGATACGCTCGAGACGCTTGGCATGGGCGGAGTGGGCACCATGTTTTCCTTCCATCAGAGCCGTGATTCGTATGAGACGGAAGAGGAATACACCGATGCCATGGAGCTCCTTCAGTATGATATCCTGTATGGAGAGCATTATGTATATGGCGGTGAAAATCCGTACCCGGCTTCGGACCTGATCATGGGTACGGAGGAAGTGGTGATAGACCGGATCATAGAGACAGATGAGTATTATTACATCGTTGGGAGCAATTTTACCAACTGGAGCAAGGTGTACGTCAATGGCGAAAAAGTCAGCACGACTTATTATTCTTCCAGACTTTTGCGTGTGAAAAAAAGCAAAGTGCCGGAGGGAACCAATACGATTGTGGTGAATCAGGTCGGCTCTTCCAGCACGATCTTCCGCAGTTCGAATGAAGTAGAGCTGGTTGTGAGCAGGGAGACAGAGACAGAGACGCAGACCGACGCACAGGAGCAATGAATTTGATCATCGGCAGGGCAGGGAGGAAAATCTCCCTGCTCGTTTTTTGTACAATAAAAATGCGTAAATGATCAAATAAATCTGTAAAAAAGTATAAAATATGGTTGACTTTTGCAGAAATATTTGTTTAAATCATATACAGTAGCAAATGTGGCAATATTATTTTTTTAAGAAAGCGAGGACTTTAAAACATGAAACGTAAACTTATGGCAGTTCTGTGTGCATCTGCAATGGTAATGGGTCTGATGGGCGGCGCGACGATCGCTTCCGCAGAGGAAGATATCATTACCGTCGGTATCATCAACAACGATCCGAATGAGTCTGGTTATCGTACCGCGAACGTGGCTGATTTCGAAACCTACTTTGGCGAGGACAATGAGTATGGTTTTGAGACATCCTTCTTCTACAGCCTTGAGAACGAAGAGCAGATCCAGGCGGCAGAGGGATTCATTCAGGATGAGGTGGATTATCTTCTGATTTCTGCGGCAGATACCACAGGCTGGGATGATGTTCTGGAATCCGCACAGGAGATGGGCATCACCGTGATTCTGTTTGACCGTATGCTGGATGCAGACGAAGAGCTTTATGCGGCAGCCGTTGTTTCTGATATGTCTGAAGAAGGCGTGACTGCTGTATCCTGGATGGAGTCTCAGGAGCTTGACGAGTACAATATCATCCACATTCAGGGTCTGATGGGCTCTGACGCGCAGGTTGGTCGTACCACCGCTCTTGACGAGGCAGTAGAGGCGAATGACAACTGGAATTATGTTGTACAGCAGACCGCTGAGTGGAGCGCTGAGACCGCACAGGAAATCGTTCAGTCCGTGATCGACTCCGGCGAATCTTTCAATGTTATTTATGCTGAGAACGACGACATGGCGAAAGGTGCTGTAGCAGCTCTCGACGCGGCTGGTATTACACATGGTGTTGATGGCGATGTGATCATCATGGGCTTTGACTGCAACGAGTGGGCTCTGGAAGAACTGCTTGCCGGCAACTGGAATTATGACGGACAGTGCAACCCGTTCCAGGCTGAGACCATCGTAGGCATCATCGAGCAGCTGGAAGCTGGCGAAGAGCTCGAAGAGAAGATTATCTACTCCGTAGAGGTTGGCTTTGACGCGACGACGATCACACAGGAAGATGTAGACAACTACGGCATCTGATAATACAAGGATTGCGGGGTGCTGAACGATCCTGCGTGCCAGTGGCACGCGTTTAGGACCGACCGAAGCGGAGCGTAGACCCGGTGGACGTTCGTTAAGCGCCGACTGCAGCGAAGCGAAGATGCGAAGCACGAAGTTAATAGAGAGGCAACAATTGTAAGCGCGGTGCAGCGGCCTGCACCGCGCTTTTTCAAGAAGAAAGAGGTGATACACGGGTGAGTGAAAATGTTGTATTGGAAATGAAAAATATCTCGAAAAGCTTTCCCGGGGTACGTGCCCTGCAAAATGTAAATTTTAAGCTTTGCGAAGGTGAAATTCATGCCCTGATGGGGGAGAATGGCGCCGGAAAATCGACGCTGATTAAGGTCCTGACCGGCGTTTATGGAAAGGATGAGGGTGAAATTTACCTGAAAGGGGAGAGCGGCGCGGTTTCCATCCGTTCCCCGCAGGACGCGCAGAACCTGGGGATCAGTACCGTATATCAGGAAATTACGCTCTGCCCGAACCTGACGGTCGCGGAGAATATGTACATCGGACGCGAGAAGGGATGGCGGCAGAATTGGAAGAAGATCAATGCGGATACGAACCGGATTCTGGAGTCGCTGGGAATTCCGGCGAAGGCAACGCAGCAGCTTTCCAGCTGCTCGATTGCGATTCAGCAGATGGTGGCGATTGCGCGCGCGGTCGATATGGATTGCAAGGTGCTGATTCTGGATGAGCCGACCTCGTCTCTGGACGAGCAGGAGGTAGAAAAACTGTTCGGCCTGATGCGTGATCTCCGCGCGAAGGGGGTAGGAATCATCTTTGTGACACATTTTCTGGATCAGGTGTATGAGGTGTGCGATAAAATCACGGTCCTGCGTGACGGGCAGCTGGTCGGGGAATATGTGATCGAGGATCTTCCGCGTGTGATGCTGGTGTCGAAGATGCTTGGCAAAGATCTCGATGACATGGCAGATATTAAGAGTGAGAGCGAGGAATACACCGGAGAGGGTGCGGGAAGCGTCTTTTATGAAGCAGAAAATCTGCAAAGCAACGCCGGCATTCATCCATTTGATTTTTACATCAAAAAGGGTGAGGTCAATGGTTTTACCGGACTGCTGGGCTCCGGACGAAGCGAATGTGTGCGTGCGATCTTTGGTGCGGATCATGTGACGTCCGGAAAGGTAAAGATCAATGGAAAAGAGGTAAAAATTACCAATCCGCTGGAGGCGATGCAGAATGGGATCGCTTACCTGCCGGAGGACCGCAAGGGCGATGGCATCATCGGCGATCTTTCTGTGCGGGAGAATCTGATCCTCGCGGCGCAGGTACTCAAAGGCTTCTTCCGCCCATTTTCGAAAGCAGAGGCGGAAAAGGCAGCGGATGAGTATATAAACCTGCTGGGAATTAAGACAGCGTCAAAGGAGACGCCGATCAAGTCTCTTTCCGGTGGAAATCAGCAGAAGGTGATCGTAGCCCGCTGGCTGTTCGCCCATCCGGAATATCTGATTCTGGATGAGCCGACGCGAGGCATTGACATTGGTACGAAGACCGAGATTCAGAAGCTGGTGCTGAAGCTGGCGTCAGAGGGAATGAGTGTTACCTTTATTTCTTCCGAGACGGATGAGATGCTGCGCACCTGTTCCCGCCTGGTGGTGATGCGTGACCGCAAAGTGGTCGGCGAGCTCACTGGCAGCGACCTGAATCAGAACAAAATCATGAGTACAATCGCGGGAGGTGAAGAAGCATAATGGAAAAAACAACAGTAAAAAAACAGAATCCTTTCAGCCGTCTGCTTCATTCGCAGATGATGATCCCGCTGGTGGCACTGCTTCTGCTTCTGGGTTTTAACCTTCTGATGGATCCTGCGTTTTTTAAGATAACGCTCGGCACGAACAGTGCGGGAAATCCGGTATTGTCGGGGAATCTTATTTCCGCGCTGAACAATGGCTCTGAGCTGGCGATTCTGGCGATCGGTATGACGCTGGTAACGGCCGCTTCCGGCGGGCAGGATATCTCCGTCGGCGCGACCATCGCGATCAGCGGCAGCGCTATGCTTCGCATTCTGTGCGGAACGGAGTCTAGTCCCTCCACACTGGCCGCACCAATCATTCTTGGATTCCTGGTGGCAGTGCTTGTGGGCATGCTCTGCGGCCTGTTCAATGGCATTCTGGTGGCGACGTTTAAGATTCAGCCGATGATTGCCACGCTGATCCTGTATACGGCCGGCCGTTCCATCGCGGCCTGGATCAATAACAATCAGCTTCCGATTGTTCCGGGCAGCACCTTTACGTATTTTGGTGGTTTCATTCCGGGAATTCCGATACCGACCCCGTTTCTGATCGCAGTGCTGTGCTTTATTATCACGGCGCTGGTGCTGAAGTTTACCAACCTTGGTCTCTATACGCAGGCAGTCGGCATCAATGAGAATGCGGCGAAGCTGAATGGTCTGAAACCGGTGTTTATCAAGATTCTTTCCTTTGTGATTCTGGGTGTGTGCGTGGCGGTAGCGGCACTGATCAAGTGCAGCCGTACGTCGACGATTAATTATTCCGTTGTGGCACAGAACATCGAGATGGATGCGATCCTGGCAGTAGCTCTTGGCGGCAATAGTCTGGGCGGAGGAAAGTTCAATATCTGGGCGTCAGTCGTAGCAGCCTACGTGATCCAGCTTCTGACGACCACGCTTTATAAATTTAAGGTTTCTTCGGACGCACTGCCCGCCTATAAGGCAGTTGTAGTCATTCTTCTGATCGTCTTTTCTGCTCCGGTAGTGAAAGAAAAAATGGCGGAGATCGGGAAAAAGGTGCGGAAACCGGCAAAGGAGGTGGGCTGATATGCCAGCGAATAAGAAAAAGAGAATATTATCGGACGCGAATCTTCTTTTGCTGATCACTATTGTCGTTTTCTTTGTAATGTATATCAGCGCGGTGGTCTTTCTGGGGAGCGGATTCCGGAAAGCACAGATGTTTTTTAACATTCTGGACGCAAACGCCGGTCTGGTAATCACGGCCTGCGGTATGAGCCTTGTCATGATCACGCAGGGAATTGATATCTCCATCGGCGGCGTCGTGCGTCTCGTCTGCATGAGCTGCGCGGTGAATCTGGAGCTGCAGAACGGCACTCCTTTTACCGCATTCCTGATCGCGATGGGAATTGGTCTGGCGTTCGGCGTGGTACAGGGTTTCCTTGTGGCATATCTGGAGATTCAGCCGTTTATCGTGTCTCTGGCGGGCATGTATTTCGCGAAAGGCCTGACGACGATTATTCATACGAACCCGATCAGCGTGACGAACGAGGCGTTTAAAGCTCTTCGCAAGATCGAATTTATACTGCCGGGACTTGGCTATTATAACAAAAAGGGAACCTACATCAACACGACCATAGAGCTGGGCTCAGTAGTCGCTATCGTAGTGGTGATTCTGATGTTCCTGATGCTCCGCTACACGAAATTCGGACGCAATTTCTACGCAGTCGGCGGCAATAAGCAGAGCGCCCTGATGCTTGGCATCAACGTAAAACGGACGAAATTCATGTCGCATCTGATCTGCAGTCTGCTGGCGGGATTTGGCGGATTCGTGTATTTTGTACATATCGGCAGTGCGGCGACTTCTAACGCGAACGGCATGGAGATGAACGCAATCGCCTCCTCCATCATTGGCGGGACGCTGCTCACGGGCGGCGTTGGCAATGTTATCGGTACTTTGTTTGGTGTGCTCTCTCTGAACACGATCCAGAATATCGTGTCTTCGATCGGCCTGGACGATGCCTGGTGGACCGATATCACGATTGCCGGTATGCTCTGTCTGTTTCTGGTTATCCAGAGCGTGGTAATGAGCCGGACGAAAAAGAAGTAAATAGCTGCATATTGAATGGGCAGTATTCAGAACAGGGAACATCGAAGGACGCATAGCCTCAGAACAGGGGCTGTGCGTTTTTCAACGGTAAGGCATATGGTCATTTTTGCCAGACTCTCGCTGCGGAAGAACGATATCCCCCGCGGTTTTACACAACATTTACTTTTTCCTTACATTTCTTTTGCAATTCCTTCTCACTTGTGGTATGGTATATCTGTTAAAAGTTCGCGTTTCTTAGCTATAAAGCAGTTACTCCGCTTATTCGAAACGGGAAAATCAGCGATCGATTCTATTATACTATTTGAGTCACACACAAGGAGGAAGGGAGACAACGGCGTTTCCCTGAAAAAGACAGATGGGTATAAGCAATATCATTTCATTATTTGGAAGCCTTGGCCTGTTCCTTTTCGGTATGAAGTACATGGGGGACGGCCTTGAACTTGCGGCAGGTCCGAAAATGAAAGACCTTTTGGAGACGCTGACCCGCAACCGGGTCATGGGTTTCCTGCTTGGAGCACTTGTCACGATTGTCATCCAGTCATCATCCGCTACCACCGTGATGGTGATGGGCTTTATCAACGCAGGCATTATGGATCTGGCGCAGGCGACGGGGGTTATCCTCGGCGCCAATATTGGTACCACGATCACCAGTGTCCTGATCGCGTTGGATGTATCTGGTATCGCACCGGTCTGTATCTGTCTTGGCGCGGTGCTGATGCTGTATACCAAAAAGAAACGTACCGGCTATGTGGGGCAGGTGATCCTGGGCTTCGGGCTTCTGTTCCAGGGACTCAGTTCCATGAGTGCCGCGATGTCACCTCTGAAAGATTCCCCGGTATTTCTGAATTTTATTGCAAACGCGACGAATCCGGTGATCGGCTTTGTCGTCGGCGTGATTCTCTGCGCCATTCTTCAGAGCTCCTCCGCCGCGGTCGGCGTCATTCAGGCACTGGCCATGCAGGGACTGATGCCGCTCCATTTTGCCGCTTTTATTATCTGTGGTATCAACGTCGGTTCTTCCACGCCGCCGATTCTCTCCGCGATCAATGCGAGAAATAATGCCAAGCGGGCGGCACTGATTTATCTGATTTTTAATGTGGTCGGCGCGATAATTTTTGTCCCGCTTACGCTCCTGCTGCCGATTACCAGTTGGATCGAGGCAGTCGTACCAAGCGCGATGTTCCAGGTTTCCCTTTACCATATTTTGTTTAAAGTAGTGACGGGTCTGATTCTGTTGCCGCTGACGGATCTGGTCGTGAAATGGACCTACCGGATTATTCCGAAGCAGGCGCATGAGGATGCATTCCGCCTGGAATACATAGATAAGAATATGCAGGTGGCTTCCCCGGCTGTCGTGACGCTGCAGGTCGGCCGTGAGGTAGAGCGTATGGGCCGCCTGGCGCGGGAAAATCTGGTTCGGGCAAAAACCATTGTGACAAATCAGAATATGACCGGGATCAAGGAACTGCGCGACACGGAGGATGTAATCGATTATCTGGCTTCCGAGATTACCGAATATCTGACCACGATCAACGCGGCCGAGATGCCGGCGAGTGTCTCCCGCTACATGAGCAGCGCATTCCACGCGATCAACGACCTGGAGCGGATTGCTGACCACGCGGTAGTGATCACCGGACAGACGGAGACGAATGTAGAGGCAGGGGAGCCGTATTCCGAGCCGGCACAGCAGGATCTGCTGGAGATCTTCGACCTTGACCTGCAGCTTTACGACATCACGATGGGTCTGTTCAGCCGGCACAGCATCACGCCGGAAGACTGGGTTGAGATCCGCAAGCGAGAGCACCGGATTACGAAGAAAATCTCCAGGGCGCAGGCGGGGCACATGGAGCGCCTGAAAGCGGGGCAGTGCTCGTTTGAGAAAGGCCTGACATTTGTTGAGATTCTTGACAGCTTTGGGCGTATTGCGGCGCACTCCGTGAATATTGCGGAGGAGAGCGGGCCGGAAGTGCTCGGCGGGATGCTTAAAACAGAGAATAACTGATATTTTAAAACCTTTGGCGACGTACCAGATTGCGTGGTCAGAGGTTTTTTTTATCCATTCAATTGTCGGTTTATTGACAGTGTTTTTCTGGCATGGTACGATGATGAATTGCGGGGTATGGTGGGCCTCAAAGAGGCAAAAGACCAGATTGAGCGCTTTATCGCAACCGCGCGGATGAACCGGCTGATTGGACGGGAAAGCCTCGGAGGGAATCATCTTCTCTTCCTTGGAAACGCCAGGACGATAAGGAATGCGGCGGACGAAACCTACCAGAGGCATGCGCAAAACTATATGAACGCGCCAGAGTCACATGCCCTGCGGGTCATCACGGCGGAAGACATCGCAATTGGATTTCAGAACAATAACAATGTTCTGAAGTCCAATTGGGAGAAAGAGGGAAGATATTTCTATTCCATTCCTGTCATTTTTCGGTATAGAGACTGTGCGAATCCATCGGTCATGCCGCTGATAAAATCTGTTGCAATTAAAATCCTTCGATATACCAAATAAGGATCATTGTCTGAAATTTGATCTTTGTCACATGCTTTGTTATTTAAATAAGCTTCATAATATGTCAGATAATCATTTTGGTAGCCGGCAGGAATTAGTTTAATGACCTTTTTTTCCTGTACTGTCATATCTTTTCCGTAACTCAGATCATTTTTCAAATGTACGGTTGCCGGAATAAATTTGTCTAAAAGAAAGTTAATAATGCTTTGAGCTGATAGCTCTGTTTCTACAATTGATGGAGTATCGTAGACAAATTTAAGCATTGCTTTTCTTAAGAGTTCTACTGTTAAACTGTGGTAATTGTGATAAAACAGATCATGCTGATAAGTGCCAGCCATAATTTCTTTGTAATGAACTGAAAATGTATAGCTTGCGACATACATTAACCAGGTTCGCATAAAATTCATCCACGTGTTTATTACTTTGGCAGTATCTTCGTTGCGGTTTTTTGCTGCTTCGTGTTCTTTTGATTCAAGCGTTCGTAGTTTTTCTATACATTCTTTGGTATAATGAATAGTTTCATATTCTACATCACTATTCCAGTATGATTTATGGAAAAAAGTATTCTCGCTCTTTTCAAGTTCTTTTTCTGCCAAAGCTTCATTTAAGGATTCATATGTATTATCGAAGAAAGATATTAGCTGATCTACAGTAACCAGACCGGATATTACGGCATCTTCCAGGTCTGCCGTCAGATAGGCGATATCGTCTGCAGCTTCCACTAAATAAGCCAATGGATGACGTGCAACATTAGTATCTTTTTTATTTGATTGATCTTTTGATAAATCGGTGCCAACATCCTTTGCTATTCGTTCAAAGGCTTCTTTTTCCGCATAATAGCATCCTGTTTTGTGGCGGATGACCGATCCGCCGGTCATTTGCGTGGACATGGTTGGATATTTAATGAGTGCACTGATAATGGATTCCGATAAGTTGAATCCGGAATTTTTTGACAGTATTCTCAATGATTGCGCATTACCTTCAAATTTTAAAAGATCATTGCGCATTTGTATGATGTCATTGGAATCTTACATACTTTTCTGACGGTTTTTGATATCAGTATTGTGTAAGTAATGACTGATTCTGATCAAAAATGATGGCATTATTATTATCTGAAATGTTCTTGTGATTGTCAAGTAAATTACGAATTTTTGTAACAGTTCAGACCGAAGTAGAATTATGCAAGGTAATTATAGAAACCTTTAAACTCACAGTTAAATGAAAATTCTCGATTTTTGCTGTATACTATGACCATGAAAGCGATGCGACCTGCTGATTACGAAAGTGGCAAAGTTTGCATGACTGGTCACAATCCCACCACGCACTTGCTGCGTGGTCAGGGCTTATCCCGCACGAAGTGTGGGATGCCACCCGGCGAGGGGGGGGGTGAAAACATAGTGGAAGCAGTTCGCAGGAAAGGAGAAGATCAGCCAGCAGAGACACACAGACAGCAAAGGAGAATTTATGAGAGACGAGCGAATGAGTGGAATGGCGGATGAAAGTGGGAACCGGCGTATTCTGGCGAAGGGTGTGACGGTAAGCAACGACACCTGGGTTTCGGGGATCAACAATAATGACCTGATCATCGGGCCGAGCGGGGCGGGGAAGACGCGTGGGTATGTGAAACCCAATATCATGCAGGCAAATGAATCCCTGGTTATTACGGACACGAAGGGCAGCCTTTACCGGGAGATGTCCCCGCTTCTGAGAAAGCAAGGCTATCGGACGCTGCTCATTGATTTTAAGAATATGAAGTCCAACTGCGGCTATAACCCGCTGGATTACATTTCTTACGATGAAGAAAGGGGATGTTACTCGGAAGAGAGTATTATGAAGGTGTGCACAGCGATCACACCCTCTTCCATTGGTCAGAGCGACCCATACTGGCAGAACGCTGCTACCAACTATCTGGCGTGTCTGGTGGCTTACGTCATGCAGTGTCTGCCTCCCGAAGAGCACACGCTGGAATACGTCGTCCGTCTCAGCGAGCTGATAAAGAGCAATGTGTTTGCTGACCTCATGCGTGAGGTTCTGCTGCTGGATCCCGATGGTTACACCGCGAAAATGTACCGGCAGATCACGGCGAATGAGGCTGCTGAAAAAATGCAGGCCTCTGTGCTGGGAATTCTGGCAGAGAACCTGAACGGTCTGGCGACGCGGGCGCTGATTCAGGTGTATAACCATCCGGATCGGCTGGTTTTTGAGAAAATCGGACAGGAAAAGACGGCGGTGCTTCTTTCCGTCAGCGATATGGATCGCTCCCAGGATCGGCTGGTCAGTCTGTTTTACACACAGGCCTTTCAGGCGCTGTGCGAGTATGCGGACAATGTGTGCGAAGACTGCGCACTGCCGGTTCCGGTACGGTTCATCCTGGATGATTTTGCCGCGAACTGTGTGATTAAGGACTTTGATAATCTGATATCGGTGATCCGTTCCAGAAATATTTCTGTAAGCATCATTTTACAGAGCATTTCCCAGCTGGATGCAATTTACGGTCCGGGGAAGGCGCAGACGATTATCAACAACTGTGACAATTGTCTGTATCTGGGCGGGCAGGATATTAAGACAGCCGAATATATGTCTGTCAAGGTTGATAAAACCATGAATACCATCCTGAGCATGCCGCTGGACCAGGCGTGGCTTTTTACCAGGGGCAGCAAAGCCAGACAGGTCGAGAAGTATGATATCCGGGAACACAGAAGGTATGGGGAGCTTCCGGAAGCGCAGAAGCAGCGGAGAATCGATAAAACAAAGTCGGTGCAAACCCCGCCGCATGCGGAAAAGGAAAAATATTGCGCATGAAAGGAAACAGGAGTCACCTGCCCGCTGCCGGGGAATCTTTTTGGAAACAGGAGTTTCCCCGGCTTTCAGAAAAAAGGAGAGTGTCATGATGTATATGCAGCCGCGTATTTTAAGAGAAACCAGCAACGGTATCACTTCATTTGACATCCGCGATGAAATGCTGTCGCGCCGTGAGATTGAGTGTGTGGGAGAAATCAATGCAGAGAGCGTGGATTCGCTGATCTCTCAGCTGCTCTATCTGTTCCGGCAGGATCCGGATCAGGAGATCACCATGTACATCAACAGTCCGGGCGGCGAGGTCGCCAGCGGCCTGGCTTTGTACGATGTCATGAAGGCCATCCGTTCCCCCATCCGGACGGTGTGTGTCGGCACCGCCGCAAGCATGGGCGCTGTTCTGTTTGCTGCGGGCGATCGGCGTGAGATTCTGCCGCATGCCAGAGTGATGATTCATGACCCTCTGATTGGCGGTGGCCTGAGCGGCAGCGCGCTGCATATCCGGGGAGTCAGCGATGATCTGATGCGGACACGGGAAATTCTGTGCCGGATTCTGGCGGAGCACACACACCGGACGCTGGAAGAAATCTATGAAAAGACCTGCCGGGATACGTATTTTTACGCCGAAGAGGCAGTGGAGTACGGTCTGGCTGACCGGGTGATCCGACAGTTTGAAGAGTAAACGGAAGCCTTGCTGAGCAACAGGAACTGTTGGCGTAGTCTTTACGTGTCTGGAAAGGATATGGAATATGAAAGGAAGACAGATTGCGCTTTCGGAGCGGATACACAGAATCAATCAGGGAATTGCGGCAGATGAGTCGGCTCTGACATACGCGATACAGAGATCCGCGTCTCTGGGTCTGAAAGACTTTTTTTCTCGACCCGACGGAGTACCTTACGTTTATGGAAGCGGTTCAGAATATTCCCCTCGGCTTTGATATGGAGGAACCCCGCACTTATCTGGACGCGGCGGAATGGATTGCTTTCTGCCTGTGCTCCGATGATAGAAAGCTTCAGAAGACGGGAAACAAACTGTTATATACCCTGTCAACCAATTACATTGATCTGTTTGCGGCACTTTACAGAAGAATTGATGAGCAGTATCGGAAAAGCATGCATGATGTGGTTAGGGAAAAAAGTATTTCCGCGAAGCCGCTTAATGAACGGCTTGGAAGTATACCAGCGGGGAAGACGGACGGGTTTCCGGTATTGCGTCTGCCGACAAATCAGCTGTACCAGGGAGCTTCGGTGCTGGCCGGGAACCGCTCACTGGATGAGTTTTATAAGGAAACCGTGCTGCCCTGTGTGGAACGTGCACTGGGAGAACAAAAAAATCTGAAGAATTTTGTGGCGGATATGGCCTATTGCGGGGCAATCAGGACTACCTGCAACAATGATGACGATTACGATAGCTGTGCGGGTAAGGATATGGATGACACGCTCGACATTTTTGATTTGGCTGACTGGGATGATGACGAAAGCATTGATGGCGACGAGACCTGCGATGAGAACACACAGACGGCCGACTGTCTTTTTTCTGCTGCCGTCTGTGAGAAAAACAGGCTGATCTGGTGTCTGGCGATTGTGCCTTATGTAGCGAGTTTGGTAAAATAGCAGCGGTACTGCCTGGACTGGCTGTCAATGGTTATCTCGCGTTAATTCCGGACACAAACGCCAGGTAGCAGGCAAAGTCGCCGATCATTTTACGCCTGTATGGCTCCTTTTCATCTCCGAGCGCATCCCGCCACGCTGCGGGTTTCCCCATCGATCGAAGCAGGCGTGACATGAGATTGATATGTGTGATCACAGAATCATGGGCAGATGTTCTGCCCGGATCTTTTTCCAGTTTTTCTTTTGTGTCCATCATGGGCCATATTGCACGGATGCCGGCATACCTGGCAGCAGCTTTCAGCAGGTCTGCGTAATATTCGAGTACCTCCGGATCTGTGCCAATCTCGTCAGTCATCTGCCGGTGGATGACAGCCATCTGATCGAATGCCAGCGCCTGCGGTTCGGATAAATAGGTTTCGTATGTGGTTGCAGTAGTCATATCTCTCGCGTCCTTTTCATCATTTTTAAATTTTTTGCTGGGTGTATTTTACAATGGCAGTAATTATTTTTCAAGATAGCTTGTGCTTTTTGCTGTACAAAAATCCAGGTTTATATCAATTTTGGTGTTGACTTTTCTGACCATTATGTTATACTGGTCACATGAGCGAATAAACATTTACTCAAAAACACATGTAAGCTTTTTCGATTTTGGAGGATGGATGAAGATCAAAGGGCGAAGTGTGTCATAACGAAATGATTGCCGACACCTTGTTTCTTAAGAAAACCAAGGTGTTTTTTCATCCCTTTGATTGAATTCCATAATAATCAAAAGGAGTAAATGTTTATGAAAATGACAAATGGTTCTATCTCATGTGAAATTTCTGCTGCGTCTGAAGTAAGCTTTGTTTCCTATGTCCCCTGCAGCTATGACGAGAGCACGGTATTCTACGCGGCCAGACGCTTTTTCACCCAGTGTGGGAAGCTCCGCCGCGAATGTACCTGCGAGAGCCGGCGGCTTCGGCTCGGCAAAGGAAGCAAGGCTGTCCTCCCGTTTTGCTACCTGATTCCGGCGGTTCTTATGGAGCTTCCGGGTGAGTGGGCGCGAGTGACTGGGGCGATCAGTGCAAAAGGCGTGGAGCTGAGAAAGGTGGAGCTTTTTCCGAACCACCCCTGCCTGATGCTCCGATAGTGCCGGGCTTCTCATCCTGACCGCGCACCTGCTGTGTGGCCAGGGTGAGGATCAAAGGGTACAAAGACAGGCGCCGCCCCGCCGGAATTGGAAGGCGGTGATGGGAAACTCATGGCAGAAAGAAAAGGAGAGCGTAAGATGGAAACAATGTATATTTCAATTCAGCAACCGGAAACCGGGAACCGCATTCGCTCATTGATCCGTCAAAGCGGATACAGCGTCCACGATATTCAGCACCTGATGGGTTTTGAAAATCCGCAGGCTGTTTATAAGTGGATGTCCGGGAAGTCCGTACCCAGTCTGGACAACCTGCTGATCTTAAGCAGGGCGCTGCAGGTACACATGGATGAGCTCCTCGTCACAAACGAGGAGCTCGGTCTTTGCGCGTGACGCGAAAAGCGGAAAGGAAGCGAGAGAAAACAATTGACAAAAAAATTCATACTGCTATCATCTCAGTATGGTTGGACAAAGGCGTTCTTCCTTTTGGTGGGGCGTCTTTCTTTGTTATAACGGTTCAGAACAGCCACAGACACAGGACGCGTTAACGGCATATAGCCTGCGCAGCAGGTGGCGCTGAACGGTCCTGCGTGCCAGTGGCACGCGTTTAGGACGGACCGAAGCGGAGACCTGCGGTTTGCTGTTCTCAACAGTTACGCTTGTAAAGAGGAGAATCCAGATATGAGTAAATATACCAGAGAAGACATATACAGAATTGTAGAGGAAGAGGATGTGCAGTTTATCCGGCTGCAGTTTACGGATATGTTCGGCACATTGAAGAATGTCGCGGTGACGGTAAACCAGCTCGACCGTGTGCTGGCGAATAAGGTTACCTTTGACGGCGCTTCCATTGAAGGCTTTACACGGATTGAGAGGTCGGATCTGTGCCTGCACCCGGATCTGGATACGTTCCTGATTTTTCCGTGGAGGCCGCAGAATGGCAAGGTGGCGCGCTTCCTCTGCGATATCTGCTACGCAGACGGGACGCCTTTTGGCGGAGATCCGCGGTATATTCTGAAGAAGGTGATTACCGAAGCGGCGCAGATGGGGTATACCCTGGAGGTGGGACCGGAGTGTGAGTTTTTCCTGTTCCATACGGATGATGAGGGACGGCCGACGACGGTGACACATGAGCAGGCAGGTTATTTTGATATTGCGCCGATTGACCTGGGAGAGAATGCCAGGAGAGATATGATTCTGACCATGGAGGAGATGGGATATGTGGTGGAATCCTCTCATCATGAGGCCGCTCCGGCGCAGCATGAGATTGATTTGCGCTATGATGAGGCACTGCGCTCCGCGGACGGCATTATGACCTTCCGCCTTGCGGTGAAGACGGTTGCCAAGCGGCATGGTCTGCACGCGTCCTTTATGCCGAAGCCGATTGCGGGGGTGAATGGTTCCGGGATGCATATCAATATGTCTCTGACACATGAGGGGAGAAATGTTTTCTATGACGAGACGGATCCGATTCACCTGAGTCAGGAAGGGCGCTGGTTCATCGGCGGCCTGTTGAAGCATATCCGTGCGGTGACTGCGGTGACGAATCCGATCGTGAATTCCTATAAGCGGCTGGTGCCGGGGTTTGAGGCGCCGGTTCATGTGGCCTGGTCCGCGAAGAACCGGATCCCGTTGATCCGCATCCCCATTATGGGGAACGGCACGAAGCGCATTGAACTGAGAAGTCCGGACGGCGCGAGCAATCCTTACCTGGCGCTGGCGGTCTGCATGGCGGCCGGGCTGGACGGTATCCGCAATCAGATTACCCCGCCGGAGAGCATAGATGAGAATCTCCATGCACTGACTGCGGATGATCTGAGAGCAAGAGGAGTGGAACGCCTGCCGGTTACTCTGCTGGAAGCAGTGGAAGCGCTGGAGACGGACACATTCATCTGCGACGTCCTCGGGGAGCACGTGACAAAGCGTTATATTAAGGCGAAAAAGGAAGAATGGGAAGAATACCAGGCAAGTGTGAGTGAGTGGGAGCTGAAGCGCTATCTTGCGAGAGTCTGATTCTTCTGTCAATCTTATTAACATGGCAGGAGGATACACATGACGAATGAAAATATAGTGGTAGTATTTCCCAAACCAGAAGACGCGAAAAGTGTCCGAAATCTGCTGATCCGCAGCGGATATGGGGTACGTGCGGTCTGTACGAGCGGCGCGCAGGCGCTCTCAGCGGCGGATCGCCTCGGCTCCGGAGTCATCGTCTGCGGCTACAAGTTTGCGGATATGGTCTATTCTGAGCTTTTTGAGGATATGCCGTCTTCCTTTGGAATGCTCCTTGTCGCGTCTGCGCGGGCAGTCAGTGAAGGAGTCACCGATGGGGTTCTCTGCGTGACTATGCCATTTCACGTCAATGACCTGCTGGATTCTCTGGAGACCGTGATCGTCCAGATGGAACGGCGCAGACGGCGGAAGCGCACGATGGCGCCGCAGCGCAGCGAGGAGGAGAAAAAGCTGATCGAAGAGGCAAAATCTCTTCTGATGGAGCGCAATGGCATGACAGAGGAGGAGGCACATCATTACCTGCAAAAGACGAGCATGGACAGCGGCACCAATATGGTGGAAACCGCGCAGATGCTGTTTGCGCTGATGCGGTAGAGAGGATTATGCAAAGGCGGCTTAGCGGCTGCGGATTTATTTGAAGAAGCTGCAGGCAAGGGCAGGAGGATCAAAATGAGATTCACGAAAATGCATGGCATTGGAAATGATTACGTGTATGTCAATTGCTTTCAGGAAACTGTTGAAAATCCCCCGGAAGTGGCGGTTCGGGTCAGTGACCGTCATTTTGGGATCGGCTCAGACGGCCTGATTCTGATTAAACCGTCTGACAGGGCGGATTTTCAGATGGAGATGTATAATGCGGATGGCTCTCTGGGCGCTATGTGCGGCAATGGCATCCGCTGCGTGGCAAAGTATGTTTATGATTATGGCCTGACCGATAAGACGCGGATCAGCGTGGAGACTGCCAGCGGGATGAAATATCTGGATTTGATGATAGAGCAGTCTCGGCAGGATCCGGATTGCGCGAATGCGCGGGGGAAAGTCAGCCAGGTTCGCGTAGATATGGGTGCCCCGATTCTGGAGCCTGCACGGATACCGGTAGACAGTTCGGTCTTCCATTCGCTTTCTGCTGTGTCATCAAAAGATGATACACGGATGGCTGCCAGGCCGATTATCAGCAGAGAAATGCCGGTTGGTTCTGAAACGTACGCTGTCACCTGTGTTTCCATGGGAAACCCGCACTGTATCGTCCCGGTTGAAGACGTGGATGCCCTGGAAATCGAGAAGATCGGACCGCTTTTTGAGACGCATCCGGCTTTTCCGGATCGGGTGAATACAGAATTTATAAAGGTGATTGACCGTCATACAGTACAGATGCGTGTCTGGGAGCGCGGCTCCGGCGAGACTCTGGCCTGCGGCACAGGCGCCTGCGCGGTAGCGGTGGCCTGTATTTTAAATAAATGGACGGACAATGAGGTGACCGTGAAGCTTCGCGGAGGAGATTTGCGGATTGCGTGGGATCAGGAGCAGGATACGGTCTATATGACCGGACCGGCGGCAACGGTATTTGAGGGAGAAATAATTCTCTAAAAATATAAAACGCATAAAACTTAGGAGGCTACTATGTTCAAGATCAATGACAACTACTTAAAGCTGCCCGGCAGCTACCTTTTTTCGACAATCGCAAAGAAAGTCAGCGCCTTCCAGGCGGCGAACCCGGATAAAACGGTGATTCGTCTCGGGATCGGCGATGTAACGCAGCCACTTGCCCCGGCCATCATTGACGCGCTGCATGGTGCGGTGGATGAGATGGGGAAGGCAGAGACCTTCCATGGCTACGCGCCGGATCTCGGCTATGAGTTCCTGCGCACGGCGATCGCGAAAAATGATTACGCGGACCGCGGCTGTGATATCGCGGCGGATGAGATTTTTGTGTCCGACGGTGCGAAGTGCGACTCCGGCAATATTCAGGAGATTTTCAGCGTAGACAATAAAATCGCTGTCTGCGACCCGGTTTATCCGGTTTATGTCGATACGAACGTAATGGCTGGCCGCACCGGCACCTATGATCCGAAAACGGAGATGTGGAGCGACGTGATTTATATGCCGTGTACCGCAGCAAACAATTTCTCTCCGGAGCTTCCGAAGGAGACCCCGGACATCATCTATCTGTGTTTCCCGAACAACCCGACCGGCGCGACTGTTACTAAGGCGCAGCTGCAGGAATGGGTGGATTACGCGAACCGGGTTGGCGCGGTCATTATCTATGACGCCGCATATGAGGCATATATTTCAGAGGAGGATGTGCCGCACACCATTTTCGAGTGCGAGGGCGCGCGTACCTGTGCGATTGAGCTGAAATCTTTCTCGAAAAACGCGGGCTTTACGGGTACCCGGCTTGGATATACCGTTATTCCGAAGGATTTAAAGTGCAGGGTGGAAATGCCCCCTCATGTACATTCGGCGGCAGAACGTGCCGCCCATGGAGAAAATGCTTCGCATTTGGGCGGCACTGATGTGATGCTGCATTCCCTCTGGGCACGCCGCCACGGCACGAAATACAACGGTGCGCCCTACATTCAGCAGCGCGCGGGTGAGGCCGTCTACTCACCGGAAGGCAAGGTGCAGCTCGCGAAGCAGGTGGCTTATTACATGAATAATGCGAAGGTGATCAAAGAAGGCCTTCAGGAGGCCGGCTATACCGTTTCCGGCGGCGTCAACGCGCCGTATATCTGGCTCAAGACGCCGGATGGGATGACATCCTGGGAATTCTTTGATTACCTGCTGGAGAAGGCCAACGTCGTCGGCACACCGGGATCTGGTTTTGGACCGAGCGGAGAAGGATATTTCCGGCTGACCGCGTTCGGCACCTATGAGAATAGTGTAGCCGCACTGGAGCGGATTAAAAAAATGTAAAAGTGTTGCACTGCGTATGGATACTTCTGTCGAAATTTTCGGCAGAAGTATCCCGTTGTCATGCTATGATGCTTCTTAATATACGGACAGAACAAGGAGGCTTTGGATTATAAACGAGACGATTATCCGGAGATAATATAGAATGGATTTTAAAAGATTCGTGGATTTAAAACAGATTGAATGCCTAGTGGCCTGCGCGCAGACCGGTTCGGTTACCAAAGCGGCCGAAGTATTGCATATGTCGCAGCCGAGTGTAAGCAAGGCGATTAAAACGATGGAGGAAGCACTTGGTGTACAGCTGTTTAGCCGATATGCGAAGGGGATGTCCCTGACGAGGGAAGGGGAGTCTGCCTACCGCTATGCGAAAGACATACTGGAGAATCTGGACAAAATACAGGATATCCATGCAAAACAGACGACAGAAACGCTGCGTATGTCGAATAATCCGAGTTCCTGGTTTGCGGATGCTTTTCTGGCGTTTTATACAGAACATCAGGAGGAAGATTTGCATTATCAGATTTATACGACGGGAACACGCGAGATCGTGCAGAGAGTGGAAGACAGAAAAGACGACGCAGGATTCGTGTATGTGATCAAAAATCAGAAGGCAGCTTTTGAGTATTATCTGAGCCGGAATTATCTGGAGTTTACTCCTCTGGCGGAAACGTACGTGGCTCTTTTTTCAGGGGAAAAGAATAACTCTGAAAATATACAAAAACAGGATGCGGGATTGTCTGCTTTGCGTCTGGTTCAGCGGTTTCCGGATGAGTTTTCCCCGGACAATTATTGGGATATTATAGATGCAGGCGGACATTCCACGGAGAATGCGGAAACCGTAGTGACAACGAACAGCGAATATATCATGACAAGGCTATTGCAGCAAAGTGATTTGTCAAATATCAGTGCTGCCTGGCTGACGCAGGAAAAATCATCGGAGCTGACTGCGAGCCGGATGACGGGGTTAAAGGAAGATCAGATTATATTTGGTTTCATAAAACGCCGGGGAGAAGCGCTTCCGGAAGGTGTGGCAGCGTTTGTGGATTATGTGAAGATGCTTCTGGATGCGGGAATAGAAAAACCAGTCTGAGACGGGCTGGTTTTTCTATTCTCATAAAATATAGATGTCTATATTAAATTCGAATAGCCGGATAACCCCCGGTGGGGCTTGCTTCAAAGAAAATGGGGTTTATAATCATTTATTATAAAAGTGTCATCAGTCGTTTGGGCTCATGTCTTGTCTGCACGGCTGAGAGCATGAAGTTTAGTAAGAATAAATGAACAGTACAAACCCTTCAGGAGGCAAGAATGAAAAAGAGATTGTTTACTAAGCTGCTTATAACGAGTGCGCTGATTACAGCGCTTACTGCGGGAACAACACTGGTATCGCAGGCGTCGGGACATATGGTATTCGGGCAGACCCAGACATACAGCTCCCTTGACCCGAGTAATGAATATGACGGCTGGATGATTGAACGCGCGGGCGTTGGCGAGACGCTGACAAAGCTGGATTCTTCTCTGAACACGGTCGGTTGGCTGGTCGAGGACGACTATTCTGTTTCGGAGGATGGCCTGACGTGGACCTTCACGATCAAGGATGAGGTCTGCTTTTCCAATGGGACGAAGCTGACGGCAGATCTGGCGATGGCGTCGATTCAATATGACTTTGACAATTCTGCGAGGGCGGCGGACTTTTTCTCACTGGATTCTATGACAGCGGACGGACAGACACTGACAATCACGACGACAGAGCCCGCGCCGACGCTTCCGGGCATGCTTGCCGATCCGTTTTTTGTGATTTTTGACACGACCGTGGATCTGACCAATCTGGCGGATGAAGGCCCGATCTGCACCGGACCGTACGTGATTGAGAGCAATGAC
>JAJQGP010000002.1:0-5640 GCA_021200475.1 Lachnospiraceae bacterium | reverse complement strand
GAATGTGGTGAAAAATGAAAATTACTGGGATGGAGAGCCGCAGCTGGATTCCATTGAATTCCTGCAGTTCCAGGATCCGTCGGTTATGAATCTTTCCTTCCAGGCGGGAGAGCTGGACGCCTGCTATGGCCTTAGCACATCGGATGCGGCCGCTTATATGGAGGATGACAATTATATTCTGGAAATGAGCAACGGACTTCGCACGGACTGGGGGCTGATGAATCAGAGCGGGCTGCTTAGCGACAAATCGCTGCGCATAGCCCTGCTGGAATGCCTGGACATGGAAACGATCTGCGAGGTACAGCTGAATGGAATGTTCCAGGCAGGCAATACGCCGTTTGCTTCGGAAGCGCTTGGGGTAAACGATCTGGAAAATCCGTATTCTTATGATATCGAAGACGCGGCCGCAGTTCTCGCGGAGGCGGGCTATGCGGATACCGATGGAGACGGGATCATTGAAAATGCGGATGGTACGCCGGTGATACTGGAGGCTTATTCCTACACGACCAGGGCAGAGCTGCCGATTATCTGTGAGGCACTCCAGTATGCGGCGAGTACGCTTGGTATAAAGATCAACATCAATTATGTGCAGGATCTTTGGGCGGGAACCATCCAGGACGGCAGCTATGACCTCTGCATTTTTAACAGCAGCGGCTTCCATTCCGGCGATGCGGCCGTATTCCTTCAGCAGTTTTTCAAGAGTGACGCGGTTTACAATGCGTATGGTTATGCAAACGAGGAAGTGGACGCGCTGATTACGTCCCTTGAGAACGTATTTGATACGGAAGAACGTGTGGAAATCGAGCGGAAGATTTCCCAGATCCTGATGGATGACGCCTGCTGCGCGTTCTACAGCTACCCGACCATTTACATAGCAACGAAGAATACGGTAAGCGGTCTGGAGTGTACACCAGCGGACTACTACTGGATCACGGTGGATGTAGCTATTGCAGAGTGACCCAATGTCATTTTTGCCGCAGGAGGAAGCTATGAGTGCAAGACAAAGGAATGAGCCGTGCCATGAAAAATCGTGGTACCGTCCTCGATTTGCCGCGCAAATCAGGGCATTTGGGAAACGGCTCCTTCAGATGGGAATCGTTCTGTTTGGGATCAGTTTCTTTACATTTATTTTAACTTACCTGTCGCCGGGCGATCCGGTTACCGCGATGTATTCCGCCAGCGGCTCCATGCCAGGTGAAGAGGTCTTGGAGGCGACCAGGGAAGAACTGGGGCTGAACGATCCCTTTCTCGTTCAGTACTGGAATTGGCTGACCGGATGTCTGCATGGGGATTTTGGCACTTCCTACTCCATGCATAAGCCGGTGCTGCAGCTGCTGTCCTCGCGGCTCTGGCCGACGCTGAAGCTTGCGCTTACTTCCCTGGTGATCATGCTGGCGATCGCGGTGCCGTTTGGGATGCTTTCCGCTGTATACCATGGCAAAGCGATTGATTATCTGGTGCGGTTATTTACCTTTTTGGGCGTGTCCATGCCGAATTTCTGGGTGGGCATGCTTTTGCTGTATTTTTTTGCCATTCAGCTGAAAATTTTGCCGGTTGTATCCTCCGGAGGGGGATGGAAACAAATCATTCTTCCAGCTCTGACACTGGCGTTTGCCATGGTGGGAAAATATACCCGGCAGGTGCGCACTGCCGTACTGGAAGAACTGAATCAGGATTATGTCATCGGCGCGCGGGCGCGAGGGATCAAAGAAAGTACCATACTGTGGAGACACGTGTTTCCGAATGCGCTGCTGCCGCGGGTGACCATGCTTGGGCTTTCCCTGGGCTCTCTGTTGGGCGGAACCGCTGTGGTGGAGGTGATTTTTTCCTATCCGGGGCTGGGCAATCTGGCGGTGACTTCTATCAGTGCCAGAGATTACCCGATGATTCAGGGGTATGTCCTCTGGATTGCGTTGATTTACATGGCGGTGAACCTGGTTGTGGATATTTCTTATGATGTTCTGGATCCGCGTATCCGGGAAAATGAAAACGTGGCAGCGGAAAAATGGTTTCAATAACCCCCGGGGAGGCTTATCAAATGGGCGGATGCCTGTTATAATCGACCGAAACAAGTGCAGCGGCAGCGTCTGGCGATAGCTGGAAAAGTCATTACGCTGCTCTTCGCATAAAAAGGATGGACGAATTTGGATGGATAAGTCAAAGAGTATAAAAGAAGACGTGGTTTCTTATTGGGGTGCGAGATCGCAGGACTTTGCGGCACAGCGAAAAAGAGAACTGGAAAGCAGCAAGGCGGAACGATGGAAAAAAGAGATCCTGCCCTTTCTTTCGAAAGACCGCAAAGAAACGAGGATTCTCGACGTTGGCACCGGAAGCGGTTTTTTCCCGATTCTGCTGGCTGAGGAAGGATATGAGAAGGTGACCGGTATCGACCTGACGCCGGAAATGATTGAGAGGGCGAAAGACTTGTCCCAGGGACTTGTGCCGGCGCCTTCCTTTTTTGTCATGGACGCGGAAAAGCCGGATTTTGAAAAGGAAGCTTTTGATGTGATCCTGACGAGAAACCTGACCTGGACGCTGCCGCACCCGGATCTGGCGTACCGCGAGTGGTATCGGCTGTTGAAAACGGGCGGGCTTTTGCTGAATTTTGACGCGGATTACGGGGAAGAGGAGGAGTCGTCTGTAGAGCTTCCGGAAAACCACGCGCATAAAGGGATTGCTTCAGAACTGATGCGAAAACACGACCAGATCATGGCTGCGCTTCCGAACAGCTACCTGAAGCGGCCGGGGACAGATGTGGAACTGCTGAAGCTGGCAGGGTTTTCCACTGTCACGGTAGACTTTCAGGTGAGCGACCGGGTATACAGGGAGATTGATGAGTTTTATAACCCGGTGCGGATGTTCAAATTATGCGCGAAGAAGTGATTTACTCGTAATGTTTACGATATTGTGCCGGTGTACAGCCCATAATCGATTTGAACTTTGCAATAAAATTGCTTGTCTGGTTATATCCGCAGTGGCCTGCTATTTCAGATATTGCCAGCGGGCCGGAAAGCATTTCTACACTCTTGCGTATCCGGTATTCGGTTAAAAACTGGTATGGCGTTGTCTGTAAATGCTCACGAAAAATGCGGCAGCATTCGCCTGCACTGATATTTGCGGAACCAGAAATATCAGCCAGCCCGATATCTTCCGGATAGTGTTCGTAAATGAATGACAGCATAAGCTGCAGCCTTTGTCTGTGAACCAGGCTGATCGAGCAGGTACTGGCATTTTCGTCCGGCAGGTTCCTGAGAAAAGTATGCCATAAGGCTGTTATTCTGATTGAGATCCGGTATTTATCCTGAACGGATAAAGGGTGCTCCCACAGGGTATTTATTTCACGTAAAACTTCAATCACCGAATTTTGTGCGGCTATCTCTGAACGGAGGATGACGACGGGAAGACAGCCGCCGGTGACATATGGCAGAACATATTCTTTTTCCATGCGGCTCCCGGAGAAAAAGGACAGCATTTTACCTGAACCTGCGTATAAACAAAAAAAGTGAGGCTGATTGTATGGTGCATGAATTTGATAAAATTCCCATCCCCAGACTGGTGCTTAAGCTGGGGATACCGGCGATGCTTGCCCAGTTCTTTAATATTTTGTACAGCATTATGGACAGGGCTTTTGTCGGGAATATTGCGGGAGAGGGAGAGCTGGCGCTTGCGGGTATAGGCATCTGTGCCCCGGTATTGACGGCTGTTACTTCTATTTCTTCCCTTGTGGGCATTGGCGGAGCTTCTGTTATGAGCATTTCAATTGGGAAAAAGGATTATGAAACCGCCCGCCTTGCGATGAATCATGCGGCGAAATTGCTGTTTGGCCTGGCAGTGGCTGTTACTGTCCTTTTGCTGCTTGGCATGAAACCGCTGCTGTATGCTTTGGGCTGCAGCGATACGATGTATCCGTATGCGGGCAGTTATTTCAGAATTTACATAACAGGAACGGTCGCTGCACTTTGCGGAACCGGGATGAACCAGTTTATTCTTGCATTTGGAAATGCCAGACGTGGCATGTTTGCGGTCATGATCGGTGCTGTCGTCAATACGATTCTTGATCCGGTTTTTATCTATGGCTTTCATATGGGAATTCAGGGGGCGGCAGTCGCTACGGTCATTGCGCAGGTTTGCGTATTGTTCTATGTGGTGTCCTATTTACTGTCTGATAAGCCGCCGTTTCGATTAGGCTATACGCATCTGAATTCAGGTATTGTACGCCAGATCCTGTCCATTGGATGTCTGCCGTTTTTCATCATGCTGTTTGATAACCTGCTTGTGATTGCGCTGAATTTTACGCTGCGAAAATATGGCCAGGATGCGATGGGAGATACGTATCTTTCATGCGCTTCGATTGTTCAGAGCTTTATGGTGCTGGTATTTTATCCGGCGCAGGGGATTACGACCGGATGCGGGACATTATACAGCTATCATTATGGAGCAGGGCACTCGGATAAGGTGATGCAGATTTTTCAATCTGTTTTCTGTCTTTGTGCCGGATATATGCTTCTTCTTTGTGTAGCGGCGCAGCTGATACCGGAAGTATTTGCCCGGATATTTATAAAAGAAGAGAAGCTGATCGTTTTATCCGCTTCCTGCATACAGAAATACACGTTGGGATTGCTGGGGGTTGCGGTACAGTATGCGATCGTCGATGGCCTGACAGCAATGGGACAGCTGCGGTTTGCCCTTCCGATCTCATTTTTCAGAAAAATTCTTTATCTTGTATGTGTATTTGTAATTCCGGTTTTCTGCTCTTTGGAGAATGTGTTTTATGCAGAAACCATTTCGGATCTTGTGGGAGCAAGTATTACGGTAATTATATTTGTGCGCGTAATCGCTCCGGGACTGCGGGAGAAAATGAAGAGCAGCGGTTCCCTTATGGGATGAGAGCCAGGATGTTTTGGCAGGCCGTTACAACAACAGGAACGGTCTGCCATTATTTCGGGAACAGAAGAATAACGCTTTGCTATCTGGTACGCATGAAGGGTATCTTTAATATTCTCTGGCTGCAAAAAAAAGTACTGGTGAATTGAAAGAAGCGGTGATTTCCATCGCGGCTATTCTGAATAAACATCAGAGTGGGAAGCTGTATTTTGGCGTGAAGAATGATGGTACTGTTATCGGTCAGGAGATTAACGATACAACTCTCCGAACAATCAGTCAGGCTATTGGCAACCATCTGCGACCGGCGATTTATCCGAATATTAAGAAGGAACGCTATGGAGATCGGACTGTTGTATTAGTTGAGTTTTCCGGAACCCGGCAGCCGTATCTTGCTCATAATATTCCTCGTATTCGTGTTGCGGATGAGGATCTTGTGATGGAGCAGCCTATGTATGAAATGTCATCAACCGCAGGTTGATGATCTGCGCGCCATCAGGCGCTTCCTTAGGAGGAAGGTATTTATATAGCTGAGATTGATATGGATTTACTGCGGGACTATCGTGAGCATGAGGTGATGGGGGAGAAGTATCGTCATCCGGAGAAATATGGGGTGATAACGGAAGGATGAACCATGATTGGATTAAAACGAAGAACTATAAGGTTGTGCGACCATGAAAAAGTAGAATGGGAAAAGGAAGCGTAGGACACCATAATCCAGCTTAAAAATATACCAGTGGGAAACATGATTTTATTGTC